>CANKMT010000015.1 GCA_947482825.1 Betaproteobacteria bacterium
CGGGCTCACCTTGATGATGCTGTAACCGTTGGCCGGCTTGGGCTGCCAGTACGATTCGCCTTCGTCCGGCTGCAGGACGATGGTGTCGCCTTTGTCCCAGGGCTGCAGTTTCGCCAGGGTCGGCGCTCTTTCTGCGGGGGAATTCATGCGATGCTCCTTGCGCTTATTCGCAGCGAATCTTCGTACAAGACCCGCACGCAGTCCAGTCCGATCCCCTCTATCAGGGACGGTTGGTCATTATTTACCCGGCCTGCCGTGCCACCGAGACGCCGGGCATCGGCAGCCCGAGCGCAGCGGCGTCGCGCCCGAGCAATTCGACGAAGATTCCGCGGACCTGCCGGTTCGACGCCGTCTTGATGCCGGCGCGGCAATAAGCTTCCTCATTGGCGCTCCCGTCGCCGCCGAACACGCGCAGCGCGTGCGGGTACCAGTGCCCGAGGATCCGGAGACCTGCTTCGCGCACGCTGGGACGATCGAGCCCCTCGAGGCGCGTCAGCCATTGGTTTGCGATGCCCTCTTGGCCTTCGTAGTGGATACCGGACCACACGGCCAGCGGCACGAGGCACGAACCGAACGTGGCGAGCGAGGCCGCTTGCGAGGCGCGCGCGGCGATCCATTGCTGCAGGCAGATGTCGGTCCAGCTCTCGGGTAGCGGTTGCTTGAGGAAGTCGACCTTGTGCTTTCCCCCCGTCAGCGTACGTTCCGCCTCGTCGGCAATCGGGTCCGGATCGACGCCCAGCGCCGAGAGCATCCGCGCAGCATGCAGTCCCGATTTTCGATCGTCCCGGTACTGGATCGCGACCGCGAGTTTTTCCTCGGGTGTCGGCGCGGCAAACACCGCCATTTCGTTCTGCCGCGCATACTTGCTTTGCACCCAGCCGCTGACCACCTTGGCAATCAGCGGGCGGACCTGGGCCGGCACGTCGCTGGCGTCGAGGTAGAGGCCGGTGCCGGCGAGGCTCTCCTCGGGGTATTCGCGGCGATTGCCTTTCCAGAGCGCGGCGGGCATCTCGAGCGAAATCTCCTTGAGGTCGCGCTCCAGCGATTTGATCCACAGCAGGCGCGACTGGTTGTTGCTCAGCGTCTTGACACCCAGTTCGAGGTAGCGCTTTTCATTGGACGTATCGACGCCGCCGAATATGTCCAGGCACGAGGGGTAGAACTTCTCGATCGCTTTCTGGCATTCCTCGCGACGCCCTTCTGCGACCAGCCTTTTTGCGTACTTGTTGCCTTGCGCTGTATGGCCAAGCGCTTCATCGACGTAGTTCTTTGCGTGCCACACCGCCAGCGGAACGTAGCTCGCACCGAGTCCGCCGATCGACTGGATGCCGCCGGTGCGCTCGGCGAGCACCCGGGTCATGCTCCGTTCGACCCAGTCTTCCATGCGCATGCGGAAGTAGTCGAGCTTGCGCTCGCCAACGGTCACCGAACTCTCTGCCTCCTTGATGTAGGGCAGGGGATCGACCCCCATGTCCCGCAGGATCAGCGATACGCCAAGGCCGTGTTCCTTTTCCTGGGCGATCTGGAAGTCGACCCACGCTTTGTCCTCGGCGGTGGGGCAGACCGAACCGGAGCGATCCGGGGCATCGGCGTACTCCGACTGGATTTGTACGGTGAGCATCTTCACGATGAACTGGCGCACGTCGTCCGGCACTTGCTCGGCGCGCAGGTAGATCTTCCGGTTGGCAACGCGTTCTGGCAGGGACATGGTTTGCTCCTTCAATCGAATGTTCAGGCGATTCGCCGGCCAGCTTACTTGCCGCGAAACACCGGCTTGCGCTTTTCGAGGATGGCCGCGATTCCTTCTTTCCTGTCCTCGGTGGTGCGAAGCAGCCCGCCCAAATAGGACTCGAGCCGGATGCCGTCTTCGATCGACAGGTCCGTGCTCTTGATCACCGCCTCCTTGCCGTACTTGAGCGCGAGCGGGGCCTTGGCCGAGAGCTTCTTGGCCCATTGCCTGGCGGTCGGCAAAAGGTCTGCTGCGGCCACGACCCGGTTCACGAGCCCGATGCGATAGGCCTCGGCGGCATCGATGCGCTCGCCGAACAGGACCAGTTCCATCGCGCGGCCGAGGCCGGCGAGCCGTGCAATGCGCTGCGTCGCCCCGCCCGCGGGAATCGAGCCCAGGTTGATTTCGGGCACGGCAAAACTGGCCTCGGGTGCGGCGAGGCGGAAGTCACAAGCCAGCGCCAGTTCGAATCCGCCTCCCAGGGCCATCCCGTTGACGGCGGCGATGCTGGGCTTGCCGAGCGAAGCGAGCGTCGCCCGGAAGTCTCCCCACCAGCGTGACTCCACCGACTCGATCGGCGGCTCGGTCACGCTGCCATCCTTGAGGTCCGCGCCCGCGGAGAAAGCGCGCCCGGCGCCGGTGATCAGCAGCACACGCCGGGCAGGATCGTCGCGCGCGGCGAGGAACACGTCCATCAGCTCTTCGCGACACTTCGCATTGATGGCGTTGAGCTGATCCACGCGGTTCAGCGTGATTTCGACGATGCCCTCTTCTTCCGCGACCAAAAGCGTTTCATACGTCATCTCACCAATCCTTATTCAAGTGAATTCTCAGCCGGCAGCAACCGCTGTGCCGGAAAACTTCGCCACGAGCGCGCGCTTGTCGACCTTGTTGGAGCCGTTGCGCGGCAATGCGTCCACAAAAATGATCTGCTTGGGCAGCTTGTAGCTGCTCAGGTGCGTGCGGCAATGCTCGATCAGTTCTCCCTCGACAACGCCGGAAGATGCGCGGCGCGCGACGATGGCAGTCACCGCCTCTTCCCAATGCGGATGGGGCAATCCGAACACCGCACAGTCGAGCACGTCGGGGTGGGCCGCAAGCGCATGCTCGACCTCGGCCGCGTGCACTGTCATGCCGGCCGTCTTGATGACATCCTTGATCCTGCCGGTCAAGAGGAGGGCGCCGTCTTCGCCCTGGCAACCCAGGTCGCCCGTGTGCAGCCATCCACCGTCCATTGCAATCGCGGTGAGGTCCGGCGCGTTCCAGTAGCCGCTCATCCCGGTCGGCGAGCGCACCACCACCTCGCCCTCGCCGCGGCCGGGCGGCACGAGCTGGCCGTTTGCGCCGAGGATGCCGATCTCGCTGCCCGGCCACGCGTAACCCACGCAGTTCGACGGATGCCCGGTGTTCGCAAGGCAATCGTAGGTCGCGATGTTGCTGACCTCGGTCATGCCGTACGTGATCTCGAGCGGCAGTCCGGGAAAGCGGCGAAAGATTTCGCTTCGGATCGCTTCAGGGAGGAATCCCGCAGTCCAGTGCAGCTTACGCAGCGAGCCGAGATCGACCGGCCGGCGATCCATCGATGCGAAGAGCCCTTTTGCGGACAGAACGGGGTGCAGGTACAGCCGAGACACCCGATGGCGCGGGACGAGTTCGAGCAGCGAGTCCGGGTCGGTGCGCGTGGGGATGACGAGCGTGCCGCCTGCCAGCAGCACGGCGAAGGGGCCGGTCAAGGAGCCGCCGGTGTGCGCCATTGGCGCCCGCCCGAGCAGTACGTCGTCGCGTGACAGGCGTTGCGCAAGCATTGCCAGGCCCCACGCTACGCTGAGGTGGGAGCGGACGACGCCTTTGGGCCGACCGGTGCTTCCGGCCGTGTAGTAAATGGCGCAGGGCTTGCTGAGGTCCTGCGGCTGATGCATGACCGGTGGAAGGCTGCGATCGACTAGCGCTTCGTAATCTTCGATTCCGCTCCGGGGTGGATCCACGCACACAATAAGCATGTCGGGTATCCGTCCGTCGGCGCAAAGCGCTTCCACGGCCGGAAGGTGCTCCGGGTCGGTAATCAAGCACCGGGCCCCGCTGTTATCGACGTAAAAGTGCAGTTCTTCGAAAGCAGTGCGCGGATTCAGCGGCACGACAACGGCGCCGGCGCGGATGATCGCCCACCAGGCCTCGACGAATCGGGTGCTGTTCGGCAGCAACAGGACGACCCGGTCGCCCGAGAGGATGCCGAGATCCTGGAGGCCGTTCGCGAGTCGCCCGATCCGGTCCACCAACCGGGTGTACGTCGTCACCTCTGCGTCATGGCAGATCGCAGCCTGGGGGCCAAACCGGCGCTCGCCTGCGAGCAGCAGCGATGCGGCATCGAAAGACGGGGGCGGGGTCATCACTTGCCCTTGCGCATCAACGGCGAGCCACGTCGATTCAGCCGCCGCGCGTCACGGGCTGGGCCCGGAACTGTCTTGCCTTGCCGTTGCTCCGCGCGCCGGGGCTCTGGGTACGCGCGCCAAGCGCCACCGAGATTCCCTCCGCGCACTCGAGCAGATTGGGCAGGAGCTTTTCCATCCGCTCGTCGGTCAGGCGCTGGGCGGGGCCGACGATGCCGACGCTTGCAACTACGCGGTCCGTCGCGTCGCGAATCGGAGCGGCCATGCTGCGTGCCCCCGAGTAGATTTCCTGGTTGCTTGTGGCGTAACCACGCTTGCGGATCTGGGCAAGGTCGCTGCGCAATGCGTCCTTGTCGACCAGGGTGCCTGCGGTAAAGCGGCGCAGCCGGCCCCGCAGGTATTGCTCCTGGAATTCCGGGTTCATGTGCGCCAGCAGGATCCGGCGCGTGGACCCGCAATGCAGCGGGAAGCTCATGCCGTCGCTCGGAATCACGCGCATCGGCTCGGGACTTTCAAGCATCTCGAGATAGGTCGCCTGGCTGTCGGTTGGCACGACAAGTACGACGGTTTCGCGCGACATACGCACCAGCAGCTGCATGAAGGGCAGCGCGGTGTGCCGCAGGTCCAGCGAAAGGCGGATGACGTCGCCAAGCTGCAGCAACCGGGCGCCGAGCATGTAGCTGTCGGTCCCCTCCTTCTGCCTCACGACGCCTTTGTCGCGCAGCGTAGCGATCAGCCGATAGGTCGTACTGCGCGGAAAGCCGAGCTCACGCGAGATTTCGTCTACCGTGAGGGACGGCCTTTCGCGGGTGAAGGCGAAAATCACGTCGATCGCCTTGCCAAGCGACTTGATCGCCTTCTGCCCGGAACTTGCCGCGGGTTTCCTTTGCGCCATGTTTTGCAATGTAAGACTGTGTTCTCAGGAACAAAGGCTAGCCAGTAGCCCCCGCGCTGTCAATTTCGCACGCCGGCTTGACAGCGAAAATGTGGGCCACTAGAGTGTCTTGGAGAGACTGCAGTCTCACAAAGTAAGAACAACCCGGATCGAGGAGGAGGGGCGATGGCCGACCGTCTGGCTGGGCAGGTTGCGCTGATCACCGGTGGGGGCTCGGGCATAGGCCGGGCGGCGGTGCTGCGCTTCGCGGCCGAGGGTGCGCAGGTCCTGATCGCGGATCGCGACCGGGCGGCGGCGGAGTCGGTGATGAGGGAAGTCCCCGGCGCGGCGGTTGCCGTCGGCGACGTCTCGCTGGCGGCCGACGCGGAGGCGATGACGAAGGCGGCGCTGGATCGATTCGGCCGGCTCGACATCCTCATCAACAATGCCGGCATGTCATTCACGGCTTCGGTCCTCGACATGGCCGAGGCAGACTGGCGGCGGGTCTTCGACGTCAACCTCACGAGCATGTTCCTGATGTGCAAGTTCGCGATCCCGGCCATGGCGCGCACGGGCGGCGGACGCATCGTCAATACCGGGTCCGGCCTCGGCGTGGTGATCGGGCCGGGAGGCAAGACGGCCTACTCGACCTCCAAGGCCGCCGTCGTCCACTTCACCAAGTGCCTGGCCGTGGACCATGCGGCCGCCGGCATTCGCGTGAACTGCGTTTGCCCAGGCCCGGTCGAATCGCCGATGTTCCTGCGCAATCCCGCGGAGCTGCGCGAGAGGCTGGCGCAGAGCCGGCCGCTGCGCCGCATCGGCAAGGCCGAGGAAATCGCCAACGCGATGCTGTTCCTCGCGTCCGAGGAAAGCAGCTACATCACCGGACATGCGCTGATGGTCGATGGGGGCGGCTCGATCGTATGAACGCTTTGCCTGCGAGCAGGAGGTAACCCATGCCGGATACGTACCTACCCAGGGCCCAGGGCCCGTTTGCAGCGCCGCGGGCGCCGGAGCTGGAGCAGGCCGGATTGATGGACGACCTGGTCGCCAAAGCCTGTGTTCTATGCAGCCGACCGAGCGGGCGCAACAACACGCAGCCCGGCTACGGCATGAAGCGGGGCGAGAAAGTGCTGCTGGGCGTCGACAGTTCGTACGACTGGCGGGTGGTCGAGGCCCTGAAAGCCGCGGCCAACGATCTCGGCGCGAAGATGGACATCATCATGGTCGACTCGGGTGGACCGCAGCGCTCCGTCTACCACATCACCGACACGCCGCTCGACGGCGCCGACGAGGCGCGCAGCGTGCAACGCTCGATTGGCACCGACATCCGGCGCAATCCCTACCTTGTTCGCGAGATTGCGGACAAACACAACTACGACCTCGTGATCAACGGGACCGCCGGTCCGATCCCGGACACGCCCTACCGCTGGGAGCGTCTGCCGTGGACTTCGGTGGAGCACTGGGCAGGCGACGAGATCACGTTCCCGATCGAGCTGCAGGTCGCCATCGACCAGGTCGTCTGGGAGCAGATCCAGCGCTGCGTGCGCGTGCGCTTCACCGACCCCGAAGGCACGGACGTCACGTTCAGCAACTACAACGACAGCCGATGGATGTACCAGAGCCACCAGTGGGGCAAGCCGCTCTACATCACTGCAGAGGAGGACGCGACCGGTGTCATCGCGGGCACGACGAACCATCGTGGCGTGTTCGAATGGTGCGAGGCGCGCGTCGACGACGGCCTGATCACGTCAGTCAAGGGCGGCGGGGAGTACGGCGAGATCTGGCGCCAGAAGCTCGACGAATTCAAGGACGTCATCATGCCCCCGTACCGCACTCGCAAGGTGGCGGGCTCGCGGGAGGTCGCCTGCAAGCACCGACCCGGGTTCTTCTGGTACTGGGAATGTGCGATCGGCACGATGCCGAAAGTCTTCCGCCCATCGACGGGCCTGTTCGATCTCCTGTACGAGCGCCGCCGCTCAGGCCTCGTCCACCACGGCTTCGGACCGAACAGCGACGAGATCCCGGAGATGGCCAAGGCTGGCCTGCCGACCCGGCACGTCCACATCCACAACCTGTTCTCGACCTACGAAGGAACGACCGCCAGCGGCGAGAAGATCGTCGTCATCGATCGCGGACGGCTCACCGCATTCGACGATCCCAGGGTGCGGGCGGTCGCCGAAAAGTTCGGCGATCCGGATACGTTGCTGCAGGAAGCATGGATCCCCGCCATCCCGGGAATCAATGCCGAAGGCGACTACATGGAGGACTACGCGGGTGATCCGCGCACGCGAGTGCTCGACTGGGCACGCAAGCGCGCGGCCGGGTTTGTGGACCGGGGGAGGCGATGACGAAGGGCGAGGCGCAGGCGCAAGCAACTGCAACTGGGCAAAGGTCGCTGAAATTCCGGCCGCTCTCCCCGGTCGTGGGGGCGGAGGTGACCGGCATGGACTTCAGCCGCGAGGCTGACCAAGACACCGTCCGTCAGCTGCGCGATGCGTTCGATCGCTACAACGCGCTGCTCTTCCGCAATGTCACGCTCGCTGTGGAGGAACAGGCCAGGTTTGGCCGGATCTTCGGCCAGATCAAGGTGCGCGGCGACTACAAGCCCAACGAATTTCCCGATACGCAGCATATTTCGAACACGCGTGCCGACGGCATGCTCGGCGATGGCGAGCTCACCTTCCATTACGACCAGCTCTTCTATCCCGACCCGCTCAAGGCGATCATGCTCTACGGCGTCGAAGTGCCGAAGGGCAAAGGCGGGGAGACGCTGTTCTGCAATACATCCCTTGCGTACGACGCGCTGCCGGATGATTTCAAGGTGGAACTCCACGGCCTGTCGTGCATTCACGCGTACAACTACAAAGGCAACCGTGCGGACCCGAATTTCGCGCGCTCGGGCGGAGCCGACGCGCCGCGCTTCCAGCACTCGCTGGTGTGGATCCATCCACGGACGGGGCGGCGCTCGTTGTGGTTCAGCAAGGCCTCCACAGACCGGGTCGTCGAACTGGATACGGCCGCAAGCGAGTTACTGCTTGCTCGCCTGCGGGAGGCGGTCTATCGGCCGGAATTCATCCACACCCACCGCTGGCATGTCGGCGATTTGCTCATCTGGAGCAACCAGGTGGTCCAGCACGCGAGGACGCCGTTCGACCCGGCTGAACCACGTACGCTGCGCAGGACCCCGATCGTCGAGGGGTAAGGCGAGGCGCGCGTGACGCAGGGTCTGCCGGCGGTGCACCGGTTTAGAAAACAAGATTGGTTACAGAATTGTTGCCGCTGCTGCTAGGATTGTCGCTGTTCGCTGGCTGCCATACGCTCCGGGCCGCGCGAACCGACCTGGCGACACGAAGACATGCCGAAGAAATCAGCCCGCAAGCCGTTGAAACCGAAAGCGCCGGTCGTGCGGCCCGAACGCGCCCGGCACGGCCGCAACCGCACCGGGCACCTGATCGACGTCCTGCGCGAGCGAATCGCGAAGCAGGAGGCTGCCCCCGGGGCGAAGCTCGGCGAGGTCGAGCTTTCGCTCGAGTTCGGCGTGCCGCGCACCCAGGTCCGCGAGGCGTTCTCGGCGCTCGAGCAACGCGGTCTCATTGAGAGGATTCCCAACCGGGGCGCGATCGTCGCGCGGCTGGACCCGGCCCACGTGTTCCACATCTACGACACGCGAGAAGTGCTCGAAGGCGCATGCGTGCGGCTTGCGACGTTGAACGTGCCCAAGGAGTCGTGGCAGGACCTGCTCGACCTGTTCACGGGGCCGATGCAGCGATACGTGGAGAAGAACGATTTCGACGCATTCCTCACCGGCTACGCGCAGTTTCGCCAGCGCAGCATCGAGGCGGCCGGCAATCCGGTCCTTGCCCAGATGCTCGACAGCATCTACGAGAAGACCCAGGTCCTGATCTACCGGATCATCATCCTGCCCGGCCGCGCGCAGCAGGGCTTGCGCGAGCACATTGCAGTGCTGGAAGCCATGCGTCGCGGCGACGCGGACGCGGCGGAGGCGCTGCGCCGCGAGAACATGCGCAGCGCCAAGGCCTGCCTGCGGAATTTCCAGAAGTACGTGCTCTGAGATGGCCGCACAAGGAGAAATGACCCAGTGAGTTCCGAAACGCCGGCGCCTTCCTACTTCGATGCCACGCTGCGTGCCTACGAGGAAAGGCTCGCCAAGGCGCTGGCCATGGGCGGCCCCGCTAAGCTCTCGCGCCGCAAGGAGGCCGGTGTCCTCAATGCAAGGGAGAGAATCGCCTACCTTTGCGATCCGGGCACGTTCATCGAGTCCGGCCTGTTCGGCACCTCGGGCACTTTCCCTGCAGACCGCGACAAGACGCCGGCCGACGGCAAGATTGCAGGCTTCGGCAAGATCAACCAGCGCGAGGCGGGACTGGTTGCCAACGACTTCACCGTAATGGGATCTTCGAGCGGCGCCACCAATGGCCGCAAGATCGGCCACATGAAGCGCGTGGCCACGCAACGCGGCATCCCGCTCGTCTTCTTGGGCGAATCGTCCGGCGCGCGCATGCCGGACACCATGGGCGCGCGCGGCATGGGTTCTTTGCTCGGGAACGACGGCATGCAATACCAGCGGATGCGCGAGATACCGTGGGCGTCGGCCACGCTGGGATTGTCCTATGGCTCCTCGTCGTGGTACGCGGCGCTCTCCGATTTCAGCGTGATGAGAAAAGGCGCGGTGCTTGCGGTGTCGAGTCCCCTGCTTGCGTCGCTCGCCATCGGCGAGAAGGTCGATCCCGAGGAACTCGGCGGCTGGCGCCTGCATTCGGAGGTGACCGGCCTGGCCGACATGGTGGTCGATACGGACGAGCAGGCGCTCGACGCGATCAAGGTCTTCCTCAGTTACCTGCCCAGCCACCACAACGAGGCACCGCCGGTGCGCGCCGTGCCTGCGGGCTCAGGAGAGGGGATGCGCGACATCGTCAACCTGCTGCCGCCGAGCCGCACCCAGGTCTACGACGTGCGCAAGGTCGTGCGCACGCTCGTCGACAAGGACAGTTTTTTCGAGTTGAAGCCGCGTTTCGGCAAGGTTGGCGTCACCGGCCTGGCGAGGCTCGACGGCCGCACTGTGGGTATCCTCGCGAACAACCCGCTGGTCAAGGGCGGTGCCCTCGATACCGATGCCTGCGAGAAATTCACCAGCTTCCTGGTGCTGTGCGACTCGTTCAACATCCCCATCGTGATGTTCGTCGACACCCCTGGCTTCGTCATCGGCACCGATGCCGAGCGTAAACGCGCGCCGGGCAAGATCATGAACATGATGAACGCACTGTCGCTGATGACGGTGCCCAAGCTCTCGGTGATCCTGCGCAAGACCTACGGCCAGGCCTATCTCAACATGGGCGGCGGGCGCAATTCGGACGAGGTGGCCGCGTGGCCGACCGCCGAGATCAGCTTCATGGACTCGCGCTTTGCGGTGAGGGTCGTGCACGGGCTTGAGCCGGGCGAGGCCGGGTTCGACGAGGCGCTCGCGCAGATGGATAGGGAAAACGAAGTCTGGGATGCGGCGTCGATCTTCGCGGTGCAGTCGGTGATCCGTCCGCACGAGACGCGCGACTACCTGATCCGCATGCTCGAAGTGCACCAATCGCGTTTGACCAAGGAGGTCGGCCAGCATTTGATGCGGGCCTGGCCGACGAGTTTCTGAAGAAAGGGGAAGTGCATATGGCAAGGCTTGAAGCAAAGACAGACGTGACCGGTTCGGTGTGGAAGATCACTACGGTCGTGGGACAGACGCTCGCGCCGGGAGACACCGTGATGTTGATCGAATCGATGAAGATGGAGATTCCGGTGATTGCCGAAGACGGCGGGACGATCAAGGAATTCCGCTTCGCGGAGGGCGAATCGATCACCGAAGGCGAGGTCGTGGCGATTCTCGAAGGCTGACCGGGGACCGACCATGAAGGACCAGGCACCGGATACCGCGCGCAATGCAGAGGTCGCGGAACTCGCGCTGCGTCGCGCCGAGGCGGACAAGCTCGGCGGCGCCGAGTCCGTGGGCAGGCACCACGAGCAGGGACGGCTGACGATCCGCGAACGGATCGCGGGCGTGGTCGATGCGGGCTCTTTCCAGGAAGTCGGCAAGCTCACGGGGCAGGGGCGTTACACGGACGGCGTGCTGACCGGCGTTACGCCCGCGCCGTACGTAATGGGTCTCGCCACCATCGACAAGCGGCCGGTCGCAGTGGGTGGCGAAGACTTCACCGTGCGCGGAGGCATCAGCTGGAGCGGCGAGCGCAAGAAAGGCGGGCAGGGCGGCTTCGTCGAGGATCTCGCCCACCAGTACCGCATCCCGCTGGTGAACCTGATCGACGGCGCCGGCGGCAGTGTCACGTCGATCCAGCGCCGCGGCTACTCGGTGTTTCCCGGCGTGCACGGGTTCGAGCGTGCGGTCGAGCTGATGGGCGAGGTGCCGGTCGTCTGCGCGGTGCTTGGCACGGCGGCCGGCGGCCCGGCAGGGCGCGCGATCCTGTCGCACTGGTCGGTGATGGTGAAGGACACGAGCCAGGTTTTTGCGGCCGGGCCGCCGGTGGTGGAACGGTCGCTCGGCCAGAAGCTGACCAAGGAGGAACTCGGCGGGCCGGCCATCGCGGTGGATATCGCGGGCACGATCGACAATGCGGCCGCCACCGAAGCGCAATGCTTCGAAATGATCAGGAACTATCTCAGCTACATGCCGCAAAACGTGTGGGAACTTCCCCCGGTGCTCGACTGCGGGGACCCAGTGGATCGCTGCGATAACGCGCTGCTGAAGATCGTGCCGGAGAGCCGCCGCCAGCCCTACGACATGAGGAAGCTCGTCCGGATGGTGGTCGACCGCGATTCGATGTTCGAGATCCAGCCCACGTACGGCAAGGCCGTGATCACCTGTCTTGCCCGCATGAACGGAAAAGTCGTGGGCGTGATCGCCAACGATCCCAAGGTCTATGGCGGCGCGATGGATGCGAGGGCCGCGCGCAAGCAGACCCACTTTGTCGAGTTGTGCGACTGCTTCCATATCCCGCTCATTTTCCTGGTGGACGTGCCGGGCTTCATGGTGGGCAAGGATGCGGAGGCCGCGGCCACGCTGCGCGAAGGCATGCGCAGCGTCTACGTCGGCTTGCAGGCGACGGTGCCTATGTATACGGTAGTGATCCGCAAGTGCTATGGGATGGCGGGAATGGGCGCGACCGACAAGAACGGGCTGGACCTGAAGATTGCGTGGCCGACGGCCGAGTGGGGATCGCTCCCGGTGGAGGGTGGCGTCGCCGCCGCTTTCCGCAGGGATATCCAGGCTGCGGCCGACCCGAAGGCGCGCGAGCAGGAGATTGAAGCCGAGTTGCGCGCGCTCGCCTCGCCATTCCGGACCGCAGAAGCTTTCGGCGTAGAAGAAATCATCGACCCGCGCGAGACCCGGCCTTATCTTTGCCGGTTCATCGATGCGGCGCAGGGCAGGCTGAAGACGACGGTCGGGCGCAAGCCCCGATACGGCGTCCGGCCTTGATGTTTTTAGAGACACCCTAAAAGGAGGGACAAAGAATGAAAACGTGGGGACAGGCACTGAGAATCCTTGCTGCGGGACTGGCCGGGATCGGGATGGCCGGCGTGGCACACGCCGAGGTCGACGAAGTCAAGCTGGTGTCCCAGTACGGCATCGGCTACATGCAACTCACCATGATGAATCGGGACAAGCTGGTCGAGAAGCACCTGGCCAAAGCTGGGCTCGCCGCGACCAAGGTCACCTGGGCGAAGGTGGCCGCGGGCGCTGCGGCGAATGACGCCCTGCTTTCGGGAAATCTCCACTTCGCCTCCGGCGGGACCGGCCCGGCGCTCATCCTGTGGGACAAGACACGCGGCAATCTCGACGTGCGCGGGGTGGGTGCGCTCGCTTCGATGCCGAACCTGCTGATCACCCGCAACCCGAAAGTGAAAACCATCCGCGACCTGACCGACAAGGACCGCATCGCGATGGCGGGCGCCGGCTCGTCGGTGCAGACGACCTACCTGCAGATGGCCGTTTCCAAGGAGTACGGGATCGAGAACTACAAGAAGCTGAACCCGCTCATGGTCGGGCTGCCGCACCCCGAAGGCCTGCGCGCCCTGCTGTCGGGCACCGGCGAAATCAACTCGCAGTTCACTTCGCCGCCGTTCCAGAACTATGCCCTCGAAGCCCCGGGCATTACGACCGTGCTCAACTCGTACGACGTCATGGGAGGGCGGAACACTTTCCTCATGGTCTGGTCGACCAACAAGTTCCGCGAAGCCAACCCGAAGACCTTCCGGGCCGTATTCGATGCGATGAAAGAGGCGACCGCCTCGATCAATGCGGACAAGAAACGCGCCGCGGAAATGTACGTGCAGGAGGGCGGCGGCAAGGAGTCGGTCGACAAGATCTTCAAGATGATGAGCGATCCGCAGGTGAACTACACGATGTCTCCGGAGCGCCTGCTGGCCTACGCGCAATTCATGAACCAGGTGGGGACGCTGAAGAACAAGCCGGCCGCCTGGCAGGACCTGTTCTTCCCGGAACTCCACGACCAGCCTGGAAGTTGAGCGCAGAGTTGAGTACCGCGGGGGCTGCGGCCCCCCTGTTGTGCGTCAAGGGCGTGACCCTGCAGTACAAGACGCGGGAGCACCTGGTCACGGCTACCTACCGCGTGAGCTTCGATGTGCATCCCGGCGACCGCTTCGTGCTGCTGGGGCCTTCAGGCTGCGGGAAATCTACGTTGCTCAAGGCCGTGGGCGGCTACCTGAACCCGGTCGAGGGCGAGATCGTGCTCAAGGGCAAGGCGATCTCGAAGCCCGGCCCTGACCGCGTGATGGTGTTCCAGGAATTCGACCAGCTCCTGCCGTGGAAGACGGTAAAGCAGAACGTCGTGTTCGCGCTCGAAGCGTCCGGCCGGCTGCGCGGCAAGGAGGCCGAGGACAGGGCGATGGCGTACATCGAAAAGGTGAACCTGACGCGCTTCGCCGAGTCATTCCCGCACACGCTCTCCGGCGGCATGAAGCAGCGCGTGGCGATTGCCCGCGGGATGGCCATGGAGCCGGACATCCTGCTGATGGACGAACCGTTCGCGGCGCTGGATGCGCTCACGCGCAGGAAGATGCAGGACGAGCTCCTGCAACTCTGGGAGGACACGCGCTTCACCGTGCTGTTCGTGACCCATTCGATTCCCGAAGCGGTGCGCATCGGCAACCGGATCCTTCTGCTGTCGCCGCACCCAGGGCAGGTGAAGGCAGAACTGAACAGCGACGGCGACGACAGCGTCGATCCGGCGCTCGGCAGCACGCTGTCCGAGCGCATCCACAAGATGCTTTTTTCCGATGCCGTAGAAGCCGAGGAGGTACATCCGGATGCCTGATCAACCAGTTGCACGCGCGGAGTACGTGCGCGAGCAAGTCAAGGAGCAGAATTTCGGTGTGGTGAGAAAGCCGCTCACCGTCGGGGAACGCATCTGGGGCCAATCCGCCGTTCGCAAGGCGGTGATCCTGATCGTGCTCGCCGGACTGTGGCAGGCGTATGCGACCTATCTCAACAACACGCTGCTGGTGCCGACATTCCTGTCCACGGTCCAGTCTTTCATCGGCCACACGCTCACGGGGGAGTTGCCGGGCAAGGCGTGGGTGTCGATCAAGGTGCTGCTGCAGGGCTACGCCATCGGGCTGGCGCTTGCGCTGGCGATTGCCGTGCTCGCCGTCACTTCGCAGATCGGCAACGACCTGCTCGAGGCGCTCACGGCGATGTTCAACCCGCTGCCGGCGATTGCATTGCTGCCGATCGCGCTGATCTGGTTCGGGCTGGGTAACCCAAGCCTGGTGTTCGTTCTAGTGCATGCGGTGCTGTGGCCAGTCGCGCTAAACACCCACTCGGGCTTCCTTGCGGTATCGAACACGATGCGCATGGTCGGGCGAAACTATGGCCTCACCGGCGTGGGTTATGTGTGCCGCATCCTTGTGCCTGCTGCATTCCCGAGCATCGTCACCGGCCTGAAGATCGGCTGGGCCTTCGCCTGGCGCACCCTGATCGCGGCCGAACTGGTGTTCGGCACAAGCTCGGGGTCGGGCGGCCTCGGATGGTTCATCTACGAGAACAAGAACACCCTGGACATCCCGTCGGTCTTTGCCGGCCTGTTCAGTGTCATCATCATCGGCCTGCTGGTGGAGAGCCTGATCTTTCGCGTGCTCGAAGAGCGCACTATCCGCAAGTGGGGCATGCACCTGCAGTAGTTCGATTTCAGGCAAAGGAACTCCGAAATGCATTCTGGCAATTTCTCGCGAGCGGCCGGGCGAAGGTCGTCGTGAGCGGCCCTGTCGTCGTCTTCGGCGCAGCGGGATTCGTCGGTGTGAACGTTGCCGCAACCCTCGCTTCGAGGGGCCGTGCGCTGGTGCTGGCGGACCGCGACGAACCTCCCGGGCCCGTGCGTGCGGCGCTTCACGGCGCCCGCTGGCTCCGCGGGGATGTGCGCGATCCCGCTTTCCTCCTTGATGCCATCGCTCCAGGCACCGAAAGCGTCGTGTGGGGGGCGGCACTTACCGCCGACGCTGCGCGCGATGCCGCCGAACCCGATGCCATCCTGTCGGTGAATCTCGCCGCGCTGGCTGCGGTGCTGCGCATTGCGCGCGATCGCGGCGTGCGGCGTGTCGTCAATCTCGGTTCGGTCGCAGCCTTCGGCGAGGCGGCATTCCGCGCGCTTGCCCTCGAGGAGGACGACCCCGTCCCGGACCCGCGCAGCCTGTATGCGATTACCAAGTTTTCCGGCGAGCGATTGTGCTCGCGCTATTCGGAGCTGACCGGCCTGTCGATCGCCACGCTGCGCCTGTCTTCCGTGTTCGGGCCGTGGGAGCGGATGACCGGAGCGCGCGACACGCCAAGCCCCTTCCTGCAACTCATGGGACTGGCCGAACGTGGCGAGGAGGCCCGCCTGCCGCGCGCCCTGATGCGCGATTGGCTGTATGCACCGGACGCCGGCGAGGCCGTGGCGCGCGTGCTCGAAGCGCCTCGCCTGGCGCACGGCCTTTACCATGTCGGTCCGGGACAACCCCACACGGTCCTCGAGTGGGGCCAGGCGCTTGCGGCGCGACGGCCGGGCTGGCGCTGCCGGCTCGCGTTGAGCGGCGAGACGCCGAACGTCGATCCGCAGGGCGCGCGCGATCGCGCCCCCCTCGCGGTTGAACGCATTGCGGCAGACGCAGGCTTTCGCGCAGGCTACGATGTTCGCGCATCGGTCGAGCACCTGGACGCCTGGGCGCGCTCGCATCCGGGGTGGTTCAGCGCAGGTTCATCGAGAGGGGCAGGGTAAGGATGAGGTTCGCAGGCCGGACGGTCGTGGTCACAGGCGGTGGGTCGGGAATCGGCCGCGCATGCGCGCAGGCCTTCGCGGCGGAGGGCGCACGCGTTGCCATCGTGGATCGGGACGCCGCGGGCGCCGAGGCCACGGCCGGCGCAATCCGGTCCCAAGGCGGCGAGGCGATCGTGCGGGTGTCCGACGTCTCCGACCCGGGCGCGGTGGAGGCGGATGCCCTGGCGCTCCTCACCGATTGGGGGCATATCGATGTGCTGGTGACCAGCGCCGGTTGGTCCTGCGGCGGCACGGCGACCACGACCTCGCCCGAAGACTGGGCGCGGGTCTTCGAGATCAACGTGAATGGCACATGGCTGTGGTCGCGCGCCGTCCTGCCTTCGATGCAGGCCGCGAAGCGCGGCGCGATCGTCACCGTGGCTTCGCAACTCGCAATCGCCGGCGGGCACCACAACAGTGCCTACATTGCATCGAAGGGGGCGGTGATCGCGTTGACACGCACGATGGCGCTCGATTACGTGGACGACGGCATCCGCGTCAACGCGGTTGCGCCAGGCGCCACCGAAACGCCGATGATCGAGCGGGCGTTTGGGCGGGCGCCCGATCCCGGGGCTGCGCGGGCGCGCGTGGCGGCGCGCCATGCCATGGGCCGTCTCGCTCGGCCTGAAGAGGTCGCCGCCGCAGTGATGTTCCTCGCCAGCGATGCGGCCGGCTTCATCACCGGCACGGTCCTCCCCGTGGACGGCGGCTGGCTCGCGGCCTGAGCAAGGAGGCCGAGTCTGTGGCACGATAGTTGCGAGACGTTCGCATCGAATTTCCCCAGAATCGGAGACCCCCCAATGCTCGCCAGGACCCTGATTGCCGCCGCCGGCGTTTTTGCCAGCCTCACCGCGACGGCGCAAGTCACCACGCTTCGTATCCACTCCTTCAGCGCGCCGCAGGCGCTCGACCAGACCAAGCACTTGAATCCGTGGGCCGAGAAGGTGACCAAGGAGTCGGGCGGCAAGCTCAAGGTCGAGGTCTATCCCGGCATGCAGCTGGGCGGCAAGCCCGCCGACCTGCCGCAACAGCTCGAGGACGGCGTGGTCGACATTATCTGGACCATCGCGGGTTTCACGCCGGGACGCTTTCCGGGGCTCGAGGGTGTCGAGCTGCCGTTCATGAACTCGGGATTGTCGGCCACCCATAGCCAGGCGACGATGGAGTTCGCCCAAAAGCACCTGCTCGACAACGAATTCAAGGGCATCAAGATCATCAGCATTCACACCACCGACGCGGCGATCCTGCATTCGCGCACCAAGCCGTTCAAGACCCTCGAAGACTGGAAGGGCCAGAAGGTCCGTGTGGCGGGGCGCTTCATCGGCGAGATGGTCAAAGCCTACGGTGGCGTCCCGCAGGGCATTCCGCTGGGCGGCGTGTACGAGGCGCTCGAGCGCGGCCAGGTCGATGCGATGCTGATCAACTGGGCGATCACGCAGCCGTACCGCTTCTACGAAGTCACCAAGTTCCACACCAACAACGCGCTGTTCCAGGGAACGCTGCTCACGCTCATGAACCAGAAGGTCTACGACAAGCTGGCGCCAGACATGAAAAAGGTGATCGACGCCAATTCGGGCATTGCGTACGCCAAGTACATCGGCGAAGTCTGGGACACCACCACCGCCCCCGCCATCGCGGCGACGAAGAACAACAAGAACGACGTCTTCGAGCTGCCGCCGGCGGAACTCGCGCGCTGGAAAGCCGCCGCCGTGCCGGTGTACGACGTTTGGATCGGCGAGATGAACAAGCTTGGCCGCAACGGCAAGCAGATGTTCGCCGACCTGCAGGCGATCACCGCCAAGTACGGAAGGAAGTAGTCCGTGGCCGACGCGGCCGCGGAAGGCGCAGCCGCAGGCCATTCCCCTGGCAAGCCGCCGATCCTGTATCGCCTGGCCGAGTGGTTCGCGGCCGGGGGCGGGCTGGCGCTGGTCTCGGCCCTGCTGGTGACGGTCGCCTCGGTGGTGTCGAACGACCTGTTTGGCAAGCCCATCCTCGGTGACACCGAAATCGTCGAGATGCTGATGGGCATCGCCGTGGCCGCATTCATGCCCTGGTGCCAGGTGAAGGGCTCGAACGTGATCGTCGACTTCTTCACCATGCGGTTTCCCAAGCGACTGAACGACGCGATCGACGCGTTCGCTTACGTCGTGTTCGCGGTCATCGTGGCCGTGCTCACTTGGCGCATGATCGACGGCACCATCACGCAGTACGAGCGGGAACGCGTGTCGATGTTCCTCAAGATTCCGCAGTGGTGGGGTTACGCGCTCGCAAGCATTTCGGCCGTGCTGTGGGTGCTGGTCTGCCTGCGCACCGCGTGGGATCGCGCGCGATCCGCGTTTGCCGCGCCGGCCAGGCGGGCGTAAGGGATGAACAAGTTCGACATCGGCGTGTGGATGTTCTTCGGCACGCTCGTGATCATCGGGCTGCGCGTGCCGGTGGGGGCCGCGATGCTGCTGGCCGGGGGGCTGGGCTACGCGGCGATCAATGGCTGGTCCCCGCTCCTCGCGACGCTCAAGACGATGACCTACAGCAAATTCTCCGGATACACGCTGTCGGTCATTCCGTTGTTCCTGCTGATGGGCGAGTTCGCCGGCAAGGGCGGGCTGTCGGCCGCGCTGTATCGCGCCGGGCGCGCCTGGTTCGGGCATTGGCGGGGCGGTCTGGCGGTGGCCACGATTGGCGGATGCGCGGCTTTCGGCGCAATTTGCGGCTCGTCCCTGGCCACGGCCGCGACGATGTCGCAGGTCGCGATGCCGGAAATGAAGAAGCTCGGCTACTCGGATGCGCTGACCACCGGCGTGCTCGCCGCGGGCGGCACGCTCGGGATTCTGATCCCGCCTTCGATCATCCTGGTGATCTACGCCGTCTACGTCGAGCAGTCCATCGGTGCGCTGTTCATCGCGGCGGTGATCCCGGGCCTGATCGCCACGGTGCAATACATGATCGTCGTGAATCTGTATGTGCGTTGGTTCCCGGGCGCCGCACCGCAGTTGCCAAAATCGTCGTGGTCCGAGCGCTGGCGCGCGACTGCCGGCGTGTGGCCCGCCGGACTGACTTTTCTTCTCGTCGTGGTGGGGATCTATCGCGGCTGGTTTTCCCCCACGGAAGCCGCCGCGATCGGCGCGGCCATCGTTGCGCTGCTTGCGATCTTCTATGGCGGCATGCGCTGGAAGGGGTTCTACGAGTCCCTGCTGTCGACGGCCGAGACGACCGCGCTCATGTTCATCATCCTGCTCGGCGCAGAGTTGTTTTCGGCGGCGCTCGCCTTGTCGCAAATGCCCACTGAATTGTCCAGGGAGGTGGTCGCGATGAACGCCTCGCCGTGGATCGTCATGGTCGTGATCGTGATCATCTACCTCATCCTCGGTTGCTTCATGGAATCGATGGCGATGGTGCTGCTTACGCTGCCGGTGTTCGTGCCGGTGCTGTTGGGCCTCGATTTCGGCATGAGCCAGAACGCTTTGCTGGTCTGGTTCGGGATCCTGGTGCTGATCAGCGTCGAGGTCGGCATGATCAGTCCCCCCTTCGGGTTGAATCTCTTCCTCATTAACGGGATGGCGAAGGACGTGCCGATGGCCCAAACCTACAAGGGGGTGCTCGGGTTCTGCTTGATGGACGTGATCCGGCTGGGGTTGCTGATCGCGTTCCCGGCGATCGTGCTGTGGCTGCCCGGAATCAAATAGGGCTGAGGGTGACCATGAAGCGGCCCGACGCGCGAGCGGCTTGGCGAGTGAATTTCTGCCATCTTGGCGCTGACGTTGAGACTTTCGCGGACCTGGACAGTATCGAGCGCTCCTCAATGAATCGGCTTGAGAAAATCCGCCATACCGCAGCAGGCGAGAAAAACTCTTTCGACCTGCGCCAATTCCTTCTGTGTCAACAGGGCGAGCGGGCCGTCTCCAAGGCGATTGCGATCCAGCGCGCGCGCCTGTTCCGGCATGGCGTAACACGCCTTGAGCAGGCGTCCGCGAGGCGCAATCTCGATCCGCAAGCCGGCCAGGTTCTTAAACAGTTTGCTGGTCAGAGGAATGCACAGCACCGGACTCATGCCGGCGGACAGCAACGCATTGTCGAGCATGATCAGTACCGGGCGCACTTTGCCGGCTTCTGCTCCGCTGTTCGGGTTGAGCCTCGCCAGCCAGATCTCTCCGCGCTGCATTACTTCCACCACTTCCGGGGCTCGGGATCGGCGGGTTTGCGGCCCTCCGAGATGTCGAGCGCTTCACTATCCGAAACCGCAAACTCTTCGGCGATTGAAATGCTTTCGGCGCGCGCAATGGCGTCAGTGGCCAAAAAACGAGCCGCCTCCACGATCCCTGCCAGCAACTTTTCGCGTTCCATTTCGCTCAGGAATTTTTCCAGTGCCGTCCGCGCCAATTCGGAGCGGCTGATTTCCTTGAGTTTCGCAAACTCACTCAGGCGGGCATCCAGTTTTTCCGGCAAACGCAAATTCAAAGTCCCCATGGTGACTTCCTCGCAAGCAATTTCCGTCTACGAATTGTAATACAAATGTGAGTACAATTTAAATTGCGGTGATAGCCTACACTTTGTTTCGCCGCGTGAGCCCGTCGCATCGGCGCGTTACCACGGCATTTCCTCGGCCACTATTGAAAGCCATGAATAGACTCAGAGAACTGTTCGCCCTTCTTGCCTTCGCGGCGCTCGCAGGATGTGCGTCCGACATGGCTGGTTCGAAGCCGTCGGGTGCGTCCACCGGCCTGTATACATTCGGCCTGTTCGGCGATCTCGCCTACCGCGCCGAGCAGGAACCTCTCCTGAAAAACGTGCTCGACGATCTCAACTCGGCACCGCTTGACTTCGTCGTGCATGTGGGTGATTTGGGCGCCCCGCGATACGGCTCCTGCTCGAACGCCCTGTGGGCCAAACGCAAGGCGCAGTTCGACGCCTCGGCCCACCCGCTGATCTATACGCCCGGCGACAACGACTGGACCGACTGCCATGGTGCGCAAGGCGTGCCGGGCGGCGATCCGCTGGAGCGGTTGGCGAGCCTGCGCTCGCTGTTTTTTCCCGGAGAGCGGTCGCTGGGGCGACGCACCATCGAGCTTTTCAGGCAAAGCCGCTCCGCGGATCTGACGCTGGCGAAGTACCGCGAGAACGTCCGGTGGAGCGGCGGCGGCGTCACCTTCATCACGCTGCACGTCGTCGGTAGCAACAACGGCCTTGGGTTCTCGCCAGCCAGTGATGCGGAGCACGCCGAGCGCGACCGCGCCAACCAGCAGTGGCTGCGCGAAGGATTCGTTACCGCACGCGCCAACGGGAGCCGTGCACTAATGATCCTTCAGCAGGCGAACATCTTCGCGGACGTGACCCCGTTCCCCGGCAAACTGGCCACCGGATCGGACGCGCTGCGCGCCCTGCTCGAGACGGAGACGATCGCCTTCGGCAAGCCAGTCGCGCTCGTTCACGGTGATAGCCACTTCTTCCGCATCGACAAGCCGCTCGGACGCAAGCCGGGTGTCCCGGCGATCGAAAACTTCACCCGCGTCGAGACTTTCGGCCAGCCGAATCACCACTGGCTGCAGGTGTTCGTCGATCCTGCGGACCCGAATGTCTTTTCATTCCGGCAGCGGATCGTCGCGGCCAATGTCCTGAAGCGCCCGTAGGCGAGTCGGACACGTCCTGTCAGCTCGTGCCTCTGGATACGCCGGGGCGCAACCGAACCCGATGCGCACTGGGAACCCCCAGTTGCGGATGCAGTTGCCCGGCGAGGGCCCAAGCTGCGAGCAAGGCGAGTCCGAAACAGGCGAAGACGCCGGCCACCGGGCCGAAATACAGGGCCACCCAGGCAAGCGCCGGACTCAGGATGCCCGACACATCGCGAAAGCTGGAATAGACCGCCGACATCTCGGTGCGCTGCGAAGGCTTGACCGACATCATGAAGGGCAGGCCGCCACAGATGTCGAGCAGGACCAGGAAGTACGAGCCCAGGATGAGCAACGCTACCGTCACCCAGGGCAGGGGGGAGAACAGGGCGGCCAGGATGAAACAGCACGCCGACATCAGGAATCCCGTGCGCACCGCATCGCGCACGGAGCGCCGCTGCATCCAGCGCAGCATCAGCGGCGCAAGGAACAGCCCCATGTTGGCAAGCGACATGGCGATTCCCCCGACCTGGTCGCCGAGCCCGTTTTGCACTGCGAAGATTCCGACATAGACGATGTACACCCACCAGCCGCAGGACCGGATCACCGTAAAGACCCATCCGGCGACCAGCCTGGGCTGGGAAAAAAAGCGGATCAGATAGGCAAAAGGCCTGGAGGGCGTTTTGCCGGCAGGCATGATCGCCCGGCCTTCGCCAATGTGCGTGCGCCAGAACACGCCAAGCAACACGCACGCCGCCGCGCCGATGACCACGAACGGTGCTTCGGGCCAAACACCCAACAGCCATACGCCCGACACCGGGCCGAGCGACCAGCCGAGGCCGGCGTACATCAGGCGCAGGGTCTCCAGGCGGCCGAACTCCGTCCTGGCAACATGGTCGAGAACATAAGTGTTGAAACAGACAAAGACCGTGGCCGTTCCCAAGGTGTGGCACAGCAACGCGGCCGTCACGGCTTTGCCACCGAGCATTCCAAAACCTGCGGAAACCACGTAGAGCGTGACGCCGAAGATGTAGATCCAGCGGCGCGGGATGCGGCGTGCAAGCAGGGGAAGCGACAGCGTCGTCAGCAACGAGAACACGCCCACCACGAAATAGAGTTGCGCCACGGTCGCCGCGTCGCCCCACACGCGGTACATCACGAGGGGGTAGACCGCCAGCGCGGTGCCCCGCACGACGGCCTCGATTCCCGAGAGCAGCGCAAATGTATGGACGCCGGGCGTGACCCGGTGGTGCGGGGGTTTCGAAATCATCGCTGTGAGTATCACACTATTCAAAAGCCGCCGGCGCGGCCTGCGTGTGGCCTCCATGCGTCGCGCCGCCGGGATAAACTGGCTGATCCCAATCGCCGAGACCGCCATGGCAGACACAAACGACCAATCATCGCCGGTAGATCTTTAGCGCCGTGCAATCGTCCTTGGCGCGGCCTCCGCCGTGCTCGCGCCGCGCGAAGTCCTCGCCCAGGCGCAGGCCCTCGGAAGAACCGGCGACACCGCGGCCGTAGCGGGCGTGCTGCGCGCGGATGCCGCGACGTACTTCGCCGCCGAGGAGCCGTTTTTCCGCCAGTTGGCCCAGGAGTTCACGCTCGACCCGAAAGTGGTTTACTTCATGGCGGCCCAGAAAGGCTCGGTGCCCAAGTCGATCCTCGCGCGCTACAAGGAAGGCCTCGACCAGGGCGCGCGCGATCCGTTCCCGGTCTACGTGGAGCCTTCCGCAAAGACCCGCGCCACCATCGCGCGTTGCTACGGCACCACGCCCGACCAGATCGCAATCACGCGCAACACCACCGACGCGCTGTCGCTCGCCTTCAACGGCATCGAGTGGAAGGCCGGCGACGAACTGCTGATGACGCCGCTCGAGCATGCGGCCGGCATTACGCTCGCCTTGCGCACGGCGGCGCGTTTCGGCGTGGTGATCCGCCAATGGGGCGTGCCCACCCATGCGCGGACCACCGTCGATGAGGTGCTCGCGGCTTTGGAGCGTCGCATCGTGCCCGGCAAGACCAAGGTGATCTTCTTTTCCTCTCCGCTGTGGCCCATCGGCCAGCGCATGCCCGAGCGGCGCATCGCCGAACTCGCGCAAAAGGCGGGCGCGATCACCATCGTCGATGGCGCGCACTACAACGGCCTATTCGATCCCAGGCTGGACGAGAGCGGAATCGATTTCTTCGCGCTTTGCGGCCACAAGTGGCAGAACGGCCCTGGCGGCACCGGGGCGCTCTACATCCGCAACAGGAAACTTCCGGCGAACCCCACCGACCTCCCGCGTTTCCACATCACGCGCTCCCAATCGCGCGTCGTCCCGTTCGACGGCTCGCGCGGCGACTGGGACATCGGCCAGGCGTTGTCGCTGTACGGTTTTCCCGAGTCGGCCGACTGGCGCGCGCTGGGCGATGCCTGCGAGATGTGGGACAAGATCGGCCGGCAGCGCATCGAGGCCTGGCACCTGCGCCTGGGCGACTACTTCCGCGACCGGCTCGTCGCCGCGTTCGGTGAAGCGGCCGTGCTCGGCGCCCAGCACGACCAGGCGCTCAAGTCGGGCATCATCGCGTTCAATCCGTTTGCGACCAGGGAGCAACGCTGGAACGAGAAGCTCAACGTCGACTTTCGCGCTCGGATGTTGCGCGAGTACGGGTTTCGCATCTCAGGATTGGGCGTCGGCGACAACGGATTGACGCGCAAGCCCGATCCCGAGGCCGCAGCATTCCCTGCCGGGACAATCCCCAACCGCCATCCTGAGACGCTCGCGCCCGCACCGATGGACCATCCGCAGCGCGTCAACGCCTGCGTTTGGAACAACCGCGAACAGGTGGACCGGTTTGTTGCCGCTGCGCAGGACCTGGGCAAGAAGATGGGCTAGCGCCGATGGGATTTGGTTTCCCGTCTCCCGACCGGCTTCCGCGATTGCCTTTGATCTGATCGCCCGCTGCCTCGCGTCCGGCAGGCCCCGAATGTCAGGAAGTTCCCCGGAGAGTCAATAGTGGCGCGGTGTCTTGCGAAGAAATGTCAGTAGCGTAGGTTCGCCGAGCGGTTGTTCGGTCGCATGGTCGGTGCGAAAGAGAAGCGACTGGGGCACCGTGATCGAAGCTGACCGACTCGCGGCGCGAACGTTGTCTGCGGAATGGCCAACAGCGTTTATCTGCCCGACGTTCGAAAGAGGCGGGTCCTACGTTTCCTATCGCTTCGCGAGGCAGGTTGGTGCAGCTCAAGTTCGTTTCGTGAGCAAGTGGCTGGCAGCGTTGAAGCCCACTCCCAGGCTCGTCGCCAATGCTTCGAGGTTCTTGTCTATCGTCCAGAGCAGCGTGTCCGGAGTGAGCAGAACCGAGGCGAGCAGCGCCATATCTATGGCGCCGCAGCCCGAGTCATGGAATTGCTCCCTCTCGATCAGGGCAAGTGTCTCGTCGGTCGTCGCGACGACGGTCTGCCGCAGTTTCTTGAGATCGCCGAGCGTGCGCTCGCGCGGTGCTGGTGGCTTTCCGCAGGTGAGTTCGATCACGATAAGCGGGTGGCACAACACCTGATCCATTACAACCAGCGATTGAAGCACTGGATTGGCACTGCGGAAATGTGCAACCCAGACCGAGGTATCCGCAAGTACCTGGCTCACCGGGTCAGAACTTACGCGGGCCGCCTACGGGGAATGGCCTTCATCTTGGGGGCCTTTCCGCCCAAGGCGGCAAGCCGTTTGCCCGCCTGCACTCGTACGAACACCTTCATCGCTTCGCGAAATAGATCGCCCTTGTCCATGCCAGGATCGGCGACATCCAGTGCTCTTTGATAGAGGTCATCATCAATGCTTACAGTTGTTCTCACGTGAAGTCTCGCTGTCATCAAATATAATGCATATTAGCATCAAAAAAGATGACCATGATGGGTGTCTTTCCGCATGCTCGAGGCGCCGGGGCTGGGCGCGGCCGCGGCTGCTCAAGCGGGTGTTCGACATCGGTCTCGAACACTGCCCGCAGCGTGGAGGCGAGTTCAAGATCATTGCCGCCATCGAGGAGCCTGCGGTGCGATCTCGGTTCTGGAAGCCGACGAAAAGCGCAAGGAGATCCTCAAGGACCGCTGATTTTGCGCCGGGGCATTGGCAGCATTTCGCCCGGAGAGCCATTATCCACCAGGGGGGCGGGCGAACTCGAATTCCACGCAGCCGGATCAAACCTTGCGCACGCCCTCGCCGTACCTGGCCACCGCTTTATCGACAGTCAGCAACACAATCCCTTCGACACGCGCCTGCGCCACAAGAATCCGATCGAACGGATCCTTGTGCAGCGGCGGTAAATCGTTTACCGCGATGGCGTGTTCGCTGTTGACGGGCAATTCCGTATAGCCGTTTATCAACAGCATGCGCCACAAGCGGCGTGGATCTACATTGAAGTCGGCGCGCCCGAGCGCGCGCTTGATGGATATTTCCCACAGGCTGGCAGCACTGAAGACAAGCCGGCTGTCAGTCGCCACGAGCAGTTTCCGGGCCTTGGCTGAAAGCCGCTCCGGCGCGCCGGCCGCCCAAAGCAGCAAATGCGTGTCGAGCAGAAAATTCAAGCGCCGCGCCCCGCAAACATGCCTTCGATCTCCTCGGCGCCCATCTGGTCGAAGTCTTTCGGTATTTTCATTTCGCCCGCCATGAAGCCCAGTCGGCCGGCCGTGCCCTTTTCCACGCCTCCCAACGGCACCACTTTGACCATGGGCTTCCCGGCTTTGGCAATAATGAAAGACTCCCCTGCCGCGGCCCGATCGACCAGTTTGGACAGTTGTGTCTTTGCCTGGTGGATGTTTACGGTGATCATAGTGACTCCGATGAACTAATGTTGGTTAGTCTAGTGGAAAGCCAGGAATGTTGCCAGAGGCGGGAACCGGCCAATCCGGCTATCCGGCTGTTGCCAAGGAGGTCTTGCCGCTGACGATATCGCCTGCCGTTTCGCATCCGGCAGGCCCGGGAGTGCCGCGCTCTCCCGGATTGCTTGCCCGCCTCGGGCATAATAGCCACTTATGTGTCTATGTGTCTGAAAGGATCCGATCATGGAAAACCCCGTACGCTGGTCGCTGAAGGTCTCGAAGGAAACGGACGACGCCTTGCGCGCTCACCTCGGCCGCTCCGGCGGCCGCAAAGGCGACCTTTCGAGATTCGTGCAGGAAGCGGTCAAGGCGCGGCTGTTGGAGGAGCAGGGCGAAACCGGGAAGTCTGCCAAGGTCGTGAAAGCCGGCACCCGGGAAGGACTCGCCGAGGCGCTGGGGGAGATCCGGGCGCGGACGCAGACGCTGTCGAAGGCGCGTTTCGAAAAGCTGGTAGGCGAGGCCGTGGCTTACGCACGCAAGCGGCGCTGAGCGGTGCTCGTCATTGTCGACACCAACGTCCTGTTGAGCGGGTTGCAGGCGGGTAGCGGACCGCCCGCCAAGATCCTCGACGCCTGGCGCGAGGGACGCTTTCAACTGGTGACGAGCGTTGAACAGATCGAGGAGTTCAGGCGCGCGGCGCGCTACCCCAGGCTGCGCCCCTACCTGCCGCGCGGCGCGGTCGGCCGGGTGGTCAACGAATTGCGCAAGGCCGAGGTGCTGCTCGAGCGCCTGCGGCGCGCGGGCGATGCGCCGGACCCGGGCGACGACTACCTGCTGGCTATGGCGATTGCGGCCGGCGCGGATTATCTTGTCACCGGCGACAAGCCGCTGCTGACTGTACAAAAAACGGGCCATACAAAGCTCGTTTCTGCGCGTCGTTTTGCGGCTCTGTTGATCGGCCGGACGCCGAAAGACGGATAGGAGAATGAATCCCACCTTTCGCGCGTCGGGCCGATGACTGCTGTTTGCCTTCGCCGTGATCGCCTGCCGTTTCGCATCCGCCAGGCCCCGGAGCGCCGTGCTCTGCTAGATTACTTGCCCGCCCGATGCACCCGGAGTCCACGCATGAACGTCTTTCTGCGGCGCTGTGCCCTCGTCCTTTTCGGACTTGCCGGTTGCATCGCGGTCCCCGTCGGTCCCCGCCCAATCTCAGCCCGCAAGCAACTTGCTGATCGGCCTCGGTACCCAGCCCACTTTGATCTACGGGGTCCACTACCTGATGGTGTCCCGCGGCTTTCTCAAGGAAGAGGGGCTCGACGCGGACTTCGTGGTGCTCGACGGCACGGCCACGCTGGTGACCCAGATGGCGCAGAAGCGCATCTTCACTGCGTGGCCCAACCTGGACGCCCTGATTCTCTCCCGCCAGCCCGGACGCGATCCGCTGCCGCTGCGCTGTGCTTACAACGGCGTGCGCACCACCGCGTGGGAGTTCGCTGTCCTCGAGGCGAGCCCGATCAAGACCCTGGCCGACCTCAAGGGCAAGCGGATCGGCGTGATTTCGCTTGCGATGGGCAACGTGCCGATCACCCGGGCGCTGATGACCGGGCTCGGTATCAAGGACTATGAACTGCTGCCCGTCTCGCAGGGCGCGCCGGCCTTCCGTGCGTTGCAGACCGGGGCGGTTGATGCACTGAACCTGTTCGACGGCCAGCACCTGCAGCTGGAGCTTGCCGGCACGCGCATCCGCCGGCTGGAGCAACCGGAGAAATACGAGAACCAGTTTTCCAATTGCTGGGTGTTTCACGAGGACACGATCTGCGGCCAGGGTGAGCAGGTGGCCGGTTTCGGCCGTGCCTTTGCCAAGGCCTCGATCGCCTGCCAGGCCAACTGGAACGCTTGCGTGCGCAGCTACTGGCAGCAGTTCCCCAACCAGAAGCCCGCGGAAGGCACCGAGGAGCAGAAGCTCGAGAGAAGCGTCAAGGTGCTGCGCGCGCGCACCGACAAGTTCTTCAACTTCCGGCCCGGCGAGCCGCGCCGGCTCGGGTCCTATTCGGAACAGGACTGGGTGAATTTCGTCGAAGTGCTGCATGCTGGCGGCCAGCTCAAGACGCGCGACATCCCGGTGCGTGAGCTCTACACGAACCAGTTCGTCGAGGCCTACAACCGCTTCGACGCCGAGGCCGTTGCACGCATCGCGCGCGGCTGGCAGTAGGCCCGTGGCGCTGTCGCAGGCGCATGTGAAAGCGGCGGCGCAGGCGCTGCTCGATGCGCGTGCGCGGCGCGTGCGCCTGCCCAACCTGCCGGAGGGCCTGCGGCCGCAGACCACGGCCGACGCCGAAGCGATCTGCGAGGCCATGGGGGTGGGATTCGATCTGCCCGTAGGCGGATGGAAAGTCGGTTGCACCGACCCGGCCGTGGCCATCAAAGTGGGCTTGGAGCGTCCTTTCCTCGGCCGGATCCCGGCCCTGTACGTCTACCAGAGCGGCGCCTCGGTTCCGTGGTCCGATTTGCTCCGGCCGGTGGTGGAGGCCGAGATCGGTTTCCGCTTCGGTCGAGACCTGCCGCCACGCGCAACGCCGTATTCGGCCGAAGAGGTCGCGGAGGCGATCGACGCACTCGTGCCCGGCATCGAAATTCCCGAAAGCCGCCTGACCGACGACCACCCGCTCGGCGCGCTGGGCATGGTGGCCGACCAGGGCTATGCCGGGCGCTTCGTATGCGGCACGCCACATAGGCGCTGGCGCGAACTCGACGTGTCCGGGCAACTCGTGGTGTTGAGCCTGAGCGGCCGGGAAGTGGCGCGCGGCACCGGCGCCCGGGCGATGGGCAACCCGTTCGAGGCGGTGGTGTGGCTGGCCAACGAACGTTCGCGCATCGGCGATGGCGTTCAGGCGGGACAGGTCGTCAGCACCGGGTCATTGACTGGTATCCAGTGGACTGAAGCCGGCGACCTCGCCGTGGCCGACTACGGCGCGCTCGGACGGGTCGAGGTGCGCCTTGCGCCCTGACTGCTTTTAGGCGCTCCTGCTGAAGTCACCGAGGATCGCCGCACGGGCTGCGGCGCTGCTCAGTTCGCCGTGATCTGATTGACCCGGATGACCTCGGTCCAGCGCGCGGCCTCCGAGCGAAGGTGGGCGGCGAACTCCGCGGGCGTACTTCCGGTAGGCGAGGCGCCTGCGTTAAGCAACTGCGTGCGCAGTTCGGCGGTCTTGAGCGCGCGCATGATCTCGGCATTCAGTCGATTCACAATCTCCACCGGCGTGCCGGCCGGCGCGACGAGGCCGTACCACGAACTGAGATCGAAGCCCTTGAGGCCGGACTCGACCATGGTCGGCAGGTCGGGCAACAGCTCCGAGCGCTGCGCGCTGGTGACCGCGAGCCCGCGCAACTGGCCGGCTTTGATCGGCGGCGCCGCGGTCGGCACCACGTCGAAGATCATGTCCACTTGGCCGCCGATCGCATCGATGAGCGCCGGCCCGCTGCCTTTGTAGGGCACGTGCACCAGGGTGATGCCGGTAGCGTTCTTGAACAGTTCGCCGATCAGATGCTGGAAGTTCCCGTTGCCCGAAGAGGCGTAAGTCATCCCCGGCTTCGACTTTGCGAGCTGCACCAGTTGCTCGATGGTGGTGGCCTGCACCTTGGGATGCACCGCAAGCACTCCCGGGGTCTGCGCAAACAGGATCACCGGCGCGAAATCCTTCAGCGGGTCGTAGCGGGCCGTGGACTTGTACAGGATCGGACTCACCGCCAGCGAACTCATGCCGGCGGTCAGGAGCGTGTAGCCGTCCGGGGCCGATCGCGCGACATGTTCGGTGCCCAGCATCGCGCCCGCGCCCGGGCGGTGATCCATCACCAGCAGCCAGGATCCTTGTCGCACTCGGTTGCTCGGCAAGACATTTCATCGCGATACCTTCCTTTGAGGGGCTAATGGCCTTTAGCGAGTCTCATCAGCGCGCGAGTCAGCGGATGAGCCGCTTCTCCGAGGCGCGCGGTGACCGCGAAGTGGTGGTCTCCCGGCGACAGGAGGAGCTGCACGCGGTGACCTCGCGCGGCGCACAGGTCACGGTATTCCTCCGCCTGACGGATGTAGCCTGGCGTTTCGCCGCCGCCGACCGCGATGACCATTTCGACCGAAGCGTCGAGCGGGGCATTCCTGATCGGGCTCACCCGTTGCAACATGACTTCATCCAGGCCCATGTCGAGGTAGCGGTCGTGGTGGGTGTGAGGCTCCATGTCGTAGGAGCCGCTCACCAGCAGCGCTGCGCGCGCCGGCGAGCGGGCAAGCCCGTCCTTCGAGAAATCATGGGCGAGCGCCATGGCCGCGAGCTGCGCGCCGGCGGAATGGCCGGCCAACACGATGCGCCTGTTGCCGCCGGGCGACAGCGTCTTGCAGGCCCAGGCGAGCGCTTCGCAGGCCTCGCGCATGATGTCCGGCAGGGTGACCTGCGGGATCAGGTTGTAGCCGACTAGCACGGTGGTGATGCCTTCGGCCAGCAGAGGTTCGGCGATGAATGCGAACGCCTCCTTGGACTGGTAGCGCCAGGCGCCGCCGTGAAAGAACAGCACGATCGGCCCTTCAGGTGTGCCGGGATAGACATCGACCAGTTGCCGGGGCCCGGTGCCGTAACGTACGTCGCGCTCACCGGGAAGGCTCGCGCGCAAGGGCGCACTCTTCGCGGCCCTGGCCTGAGTGAATGATTGGCCGTCGGGGACCGCCACGCGCATGTCGAACTGGCGGCTGATCTCGGCCCGGCTCATCCCGCGCCAGACCGGCGTGGTTTCCTCCTGCGGCGCCTTTGCCTGCACGGACCCTGCCGGCGGGCCGCCCGCGCCGGTGCCGTGGTCGACGTATCCGTTGGCGCCGGTCCTGGTGCCATCGACGAAGTTGACGATCCGCTCAGGGGAGGTGTGGATTCCCAGGATGCGCAAGGTCTTCGTGCCGGCATTGCCGAACACATGCGGAATGTTTGGAGGCAGCGCCACGATGTCGCCGGCGACCAGCTTTTCCGCGGTCTGCTCCCGGCCTTCGAGATAGACCGTGGCCTCGCCCTCGATCACGAACAGCAGCTCGATGTACGGATGCCAGTGCAAGCGCGTCATGTAGCCCGGTTCGCACGTCTGGATGCCCGTGAACACCGGCACCTCGCCGCCGCCCACCAGCCGCCGGTAAGACGACAGCGGCCCGAAGTTCACGTCGTCCTGCGCGGCAAGGCGGGCGATGCGCGGCTCGGTCAATGTGTTCATGCGATTCTCCGTTGCGTTGTCCATGTTCAATTAAAAACGGCCTTCGCCGAAAAAGTCTGGCGATACACGCGTCGCGTGCGGCTGACGAACTTCGCGCTCATGCGCCGAGTCGATTCCGAGGCTTCGCGCCAAGCCTTGTACTGAGGGGTATCAAACACCTTCGCATCTTCGAGTTCATAGATGGCGAGGTACTTCTGTCCCTCGCCTTCGACTTCGAAACGCCGGGCGGAGATGAATCCCGGCAGGGCCATCAGCTCCGGAATGTGCTCCTCGTTGTACCAGCGGTTGAACCCGGCCTCGTCTTCCGGGTTCACGTCGATCATCATCAGCAGAACCGCGGTGGATTTGCCTGGCAGATCGTCAACCTGTTTCATCGGCATGCTCCAGATCCAATGGCGCAGTATGAACCCGATGCGCGACGCCTTTCGCCCCGGCCCGGCGTTGGCGGCGATTGCGTTTCGACCTGCGGAACGCGCACGATAGTAGTATTGACGCGTACCGGAGTCCAATCAACAACGAGAGGGAAGGACGAATGCGCAAGTTCCGCTTGCTCTATCCGGTTCTGGCGCTTTTTCTGTTCGCACTGCCGTCTACCCCCGGGTTCGCGCAAGCGTGGCCGGCCAAACCGATCCGCCTGATCATCCCGTACCCGCCCGGCGGACAGACCGACATCGTCGGGCGCTGGCTCGGCCAACGGTTGTCGCAATCGCTCGGCCAGCCAATCGTCATGGACAATCGCGCCGGCGCGCAGGGTATCGTCGGCATGAGCGCGGCCAAAAACGCCGACCCTGACGGTTACACCTTCGTCTACAGCAACGTGTCGATCAGCCTGATCAACCGCTTCGCCCACGCCAAGCTGCCCTACGACGCCCTGACCGATTTCGAAGCGGTGTCGTTGCTCGGGTACACCACGCTGGGCCTGGCGGTGCCTTCCACCTCGGGACTCAAGACGATCGACGAATTGATCCGTTACGTAAAGGCCAATGCAGGCAAGACCACCTATGCCTCGTTCGGGATCGGCAGCAGTGCGCACATGTACGGCGAGATGCTGAACGGCGCGGCGGGCCTGGACATGTCGCACGTGCCGTACAAGGGGACTGCACCGGCGACCATCGACGTGGTCGCCGGACGCGCCACCGCGGGCTACATCGATTTCTCGAGCATGGGGGCGATGATCCAGGCGGGCAAGCTGACCGTGCTCGCGGTCACGGGCACGCGGCGCTGGCCCTTTTATCCCGACGTGCCCACGTTCGGGGAACTCGGCTTTCCGCTCGACCTGCCGGGGTGGGCCGGCATCATGGCGCCCAAGGGCACGCCGCGACCGATCGTGGAGCGCATGGGCGAGGAGATCGGCCGCATCCTGCGAACGGCCGAAGGCCAGAAAGACATGCTCGAGAAGGGCGGCATTATCGCTGTGGGCAGCACCCCGGCAGAGTTTGCCGAGGTGCTTAAACGCGATACGCCTCGCTGGGGCGCCGCATTCGCGCGCTCCGGCGTCAAGCCACAGGAATGAGCGCGCGGCTCGAGGGAAAGATCGCCCTGATCACCGGAGCGGCGGGGGCGCAGGGCCGCGCCGCGGCGATGACTTTCGCGCAGCATGGCGCAAAGGTCGCGCTGGCCGATATCGACGAGGCGCGGGTGAACGCGGTCCGTGACGAGGTCGAGGCTGCAGGCGGCGAGGCATTCGCAATCGGTGTGGACGTTACCAGCGAGGACAGCGTGAGGCGCATGGTCGAGGCCTCGCTCGCCCATTTCGGGAAGCTCAACGTCCTCTACAACAACGCCGGCATCAACAACGGCGGGTCGACCGAAGCGGAGCGCGATGTCGACGTGGTGCGCCTGCCGCTGGAGATCTGGCAACGCATGCTGAACGTGAACCTGACCGGCGTGTTCCTGTGCTCGAAGCACGCGATTCCCGCGTTGATCAGCGCGGGCGGTGGGTCGGTGATCAACATTTCGTCGACCGCAGGCATCCTTGGCAGTTTGATCTCGGGGCACACCTATTCGGCTTCCAAAGGCGGACTGAACTCGCTGACGCGTTCGATGGCCGCGGCGTACGCAAAGCACAAGGTGCGGGTCAATGCGATCTGCCCCGGGTCGCTCGAACCATTGATGAAATTCGGCATCCCGCGCACGCCCGAGCGCCAGAAAATGCTCGAGGCGAACTACCCGATCGGGCGGCTGGGCACCCCGGATGACGTCGTTCAGCTCGCCGTGCACCTGGCCTCGGACGAGTCGAGCTGGACTACCGGGGCCATCATTCCTGTGGATGGCGGGTTTACCTCCACTTCCTGAGCCTCATGAAAACCACCACATCCCAGACCGCCGCACGCTTCCTCCTCGACGGGTTGTCCGAGGCCGGCATCGAGTACCTGTTCTGCAATTTCGGCACCGACCACGCGCCGATCATCGAGGAAATGGCGCGCATGGATGCCGCGGGGCTGCCTTACCCGAAGTCGATCCTGTGCCCGCACGAGAACACGGCGATGCACATGGCCGGCGGCTACGCCCTGGTCACCGGGCGGGGGCAGGGCGTGATGGTGCACGTCGATGTCGGCACCGCCAACGCCGCCATGGGCATGCACAACCTGTTCCGCACGCGCTTGCCCGTGATGCTGATGGCCGGCAAGGCGCCGTACACGAGCCTGGGCGAACTGCCCGGCACGCGCGACGACTACGTCCATTTCGTGCAGGAACCCATGGACCAGGGCAGCATCGTGCGCCCCTTTGCCAAGTGGGAATACACGCTGCCGTCAGGCGCCGTGGCCAAGGAGACCGTTCGCCGCGCGCATACGCTCATGCAGAGCGACCCGCCCGGGCCGGTGCATCTGCTGTTCGCTCGCGAAACGCTGGCCGAACACTGGCAGCCCGAGGCGATCCGCTCGTACCCGGACTCGACACACTCGCCGCAGCGCCTGGGTGGTATCGATGCGGCGCGCATCGAGGCGTTGGCGGCGCGATTGCTGAAGTCGAAACGCCCGATGCTCGTCACCGGCTATGGCGGCAAGAGCAGGCGAACCTCGGAGGCGATCGAAAAGCTCTCGCGCCTCGCGGGCGTGCGCGTGTTCGAGAACGCGCCCGTGATCAACATCGGGCGCGAGTTTGCGGGCTTTGCGGGGTTTCGCGTTGCCGACTACCTGCCCAAAGCCGATTTCGGTCTCATCGTGGACACCGACGTGCCGTGGATCCCGCGCGACACCGCGCCGCATCCGGAGGCCTGGTGGACGCACATCGACATCGACGTGGTGAAGAAATCGATTCCGATGTGGAGTTTTCCTGCGCAGGAGCGCATCGAAGCGAATGCAGGGCAGGTGCTGGAGCAACTCGCCGACGCGGTCGGGGTCATGGCGGGTGGGTCTTTCAAGGCCGCTGCAGCAGAGCGATGGAAAACGATGGAAGGCGAGTTCGCGACGCGCAAGAAGAAAACGGCGGACCTCGCTGCGGACCCGGGGACGCCGGGCGCCATCAACCCGGATTACTTCGCCGCCGAACTCGGCAAGCGCCTCGACCCGCAGGACACGATTCTGTCGGAGGCAGTGACCAACAATCCGGTGTTCGCGCGGCAGGTGCCGCGCCCCGTGGCCTGCACGATGATCCGCCACAGTGGCAGCGGGTTGGGCGCCGCGGGTGGGCTCGCCTTGGGCGTGAAGCTTGCCCGGCCGCAATACCGTTCGGTGCACATCGTCGGCGACGGCGGCTTCTACTTTGGTAACCTCGATTCGGTGTTCGCCGTCTCGCGCGAACACGGGCTGCCGATCTTCAGCATCATCGTCGACAACGCGGGCTGGAACGCGGTGAAGGATGCAACCTTGCGCGTTTACCCGAAAGGGACGGCGCTCGAGCGCGACGCCTTCCAGTCGCGTTTGCCGCAAGGCATGGACTTCTCCAAGCTCGCCCTCGTGAGCGGCGCCTACGGGGAGTGTCTCTCCGACCCGGCGGACACGGGCGCCGCGATCGAGCGGTGCCTGGCGGCGCTCGAGGAGGGTCGCAGCGCCTTGTTGCACGTCAAAGTCACGCCAATCTAGGGCGGGCGATGGTCCGCGACGAACGGCTCAAGGGCCTCGCTTTCATGGTGGGTGCGTCAGTCTGCTTTTCTACCGGCGGCCTGCTGGTGAGGCTGGTCGAATCCACGCCGCCGGCCGCGCTGGTGGTGTTGCGGTGTGCCGTCATGTTCGTGTTTCTCGCCGCATTGCTGGTGGTCCGGCACGGCCGCGGCGTCGCGGGGAGGGTGCGCGAAGGCGGCCGTTCCGGCGTGGTCTCCGCGCTGTTCCTTGCGGCGGTGTTCTGCCTGTTCATCTTCGCGGTCACCCGCACGAGCGTCGCGAACGCAGCGGCGTTGATGAGCACTGGTCCGCTCATGCTGACGGTCGCCGCCTGGGTGTTCCTCGGCGAGAAGCCGCGGGTTGCGACGTGGCTCGCGATTGCCGCGGCGCTGGGCGGAATCGGGCTGATGTTCGCCGACGGGATCGGTAGTGGCGGGGTGATCGCAGGCAACCTGCTTGCGCTCTGCATTCCGGTGAGTTTCACCGTGAGCTACATCCTCCTGCGCCGCTCGCCGGCGCGGCTCGACCCGACGACTACCTCGATGCTTGCGGCGTTGTTCGCGGCGCTGGCCGTGCTGCCGTTTGCCTGGCCGGTCGCGTGGCCTGCAGGCGACCTGCCGGTGATCGTCACCATGGGCGTGGCCCAGACTGGCCTGGGCCTTGCGCTGATGTCGCAGGCGATCAACCGCCTGTCGGCCGGCGAACTGGGGATGGTCGGGCTGCTCGAGATGGCGCTCGCCCCGGTGTGGGTGTGGCTGGTCCTGGGCGAGCGGCCGACGGACGCCGCGCTCGCGGGCGGGGTCATCGTGGTCGGTGCGGTGTTCCTCGACCAGTTGCAGGCGCTGGGCCGGCGGCCCCGAATCAGTCAGTTGTAGCGCGCCTCGGCGCGTTGCGATGCCGGGGTCTCGCCCGCTTCTCGGATGGCTGCGGCCAGGTCGGCCAGATATCGCTCAGCGATGCCGACGTGCACACCGTTCAGCGCGATATGGATTCCGCGCGGCTCCTTCGTGCGCCCCACGACCCAGCCGCGCCGCGAGAGCGACTGCGCAATGGCTTCGATGTCGGGCGCGGGTTGCGCGCTGGTGTAGAGCAGGATAGTCGATTCGGAGGGCCGCACAACCGTGAGCCCCGGGATCGCCTCGATGCCGGCGACCAGGCGGCGCTTTTCGTCGAGCACCCGGCGCACGGCTTCACGGTAGCCTGCGGCACCCAGGCTGTTGAGGGCTGCCCAGGCGGCGGCGATTGCGCCGGCAGGGCGCGAACCCGAGAAAGTGTCCGTAGCGTAGGTGCCGTGCGGCCAGTTGGAGGACGAGAAACGCTGATGGGACTTCAGGCGTTCCTCACGCAGAAGAAACAGTGAGGCGCCCTTGGCCGCATAGCCATACTTGTGCAGATCGGCCGACAGACTGGTGGCGCCAGGCACCGTGAAATCGAACTTCGTAATCGGTTCGCCGAGATCGCGCGCGAAGGGCGCGGTCAGGCCGCCGAAACAGGCGTCCACATGCATCCAGACACCGTGGCGCTGCGCCAGAGCGCCGAGTTCCTCGAAGGAATCGAAACATCCATGGGTATAGCCGGGCGCCGAGCCGGCGATCAGGCAGGTGGAAGCATCGATTGCACCCTCCATTGCCGCCACGTCGGCGCGAAATCCCGCCGCGAGCGGCACGCGGCGAATCTCGAGATCGAGGTAATGGGCTGCCTTGTCGAAAGCCGGGTGCGCGCTGTATGGCAGCACCGCGTTGAGCCGGCCGGTGCCGCCGCGCTCGGCGCGAAACCAGTCACGCGCGGTCTTGACCGCGAGGAACAGGCTCTCGGTGCCGCCGCTGGTGAAGCTGCCGGCGGCTCCCGCCGGCGCGTTGAACAGCGCGAGGCCCATGGCGATGACCTCCGACTCCAGCCGTGCGAGACCGGGGAAGACGCGCATGCCCAGCCCGTTCTCCGAGAAGTACATCGCGTAGGCTTCGCGCACCGCGTGGTCGGTGGCCTCATCGAGATGGAACACGAACGCGGGCAGACGCCCGCCGCGCCAGTCGCCTTCCCCCGCGTGCAGAGCCTCGAGTTCGGCGCGCAGCTCGGCCCAGGGGCGGCCGCGCTCCGGCAGGCTGGTCATCGGCTTCGTTTTCATGGTTTCCTCCGAAAATGTGGCCGTTACAGAGTGTGCGTTGCGGCTGCCTTCCGGGCAACACGCGAGTAGACACGGGTGGACAAGGCAGGGCAGAGTACACAGATGAACCAGGAAACTTCAAGCGCCAGTAACAAGCGAATGCGGACGCTGCGCCACTGCTGGCACCCGGTCGCGTACGCGCATGCAATTACGGACGCACCGTGCGCGTCGATGCTGCTCGGTGAGCCTCTCGTGCTTTGGCGCGATGCGAATGGCCGGATCCGCGTGTTGCGCGATGCGTGCGTCCATCGCGGCACGGCGTTGTCGCTCGGGCGCGTCGAGGCGGGGGAAATCGTCTGCCCCTATCACGGCTGGCGCTACGACACGGAAGGGCGCTGCACGCGGATCCCGCAACTTCAGGAACCCGGCCGTGTGCCGCCGAAAGCCCGCGTGGATTGCTTTCGCGCACAAGAAAAGCATGGCCTCATCTGGGTCGCGCTGGAAGAACCGCGCTGGGAGTTGCCGCAGATCCCGGAATTCGAGGACCCGAAATGGAAAGTGGTGCGGACCGGACCGTTTGCCTGGAACTGCGACGCTTCGCGCCAGTTGGAGAACTTCACCGACTTCGGGCACTTCGCGTTCGTGCATCCGGGCCTGTTGGGTGATCCTGCCAAGCCGGTGGTCGTGCCTTACACGGTCGAGATCGAGGGTCCTGTCGTGCGCTACAGCTACGGCCGCCCGGACCAGAAGAACACGGACAGTTTTCCGGTGTTCACCGAAGCAGAACGCAAGGACGAACTTCGCCGCACGCGCTATGCGATTCATCTGCCTTTCACGCTGGTCGAGCATATCGACTGGGGCGATGCGGACGGCCTGGTGTACCTGTTCGTTTCCCAGCCCGTGGACGAGGACCATTGCATCGGCTACTGCCTGGTCGCGCGCAACTACAATTTCGACCAGCCCGATGCGGTGATGCAGGAGTTCGAGCGCACGATCTTCGGGCAGGACCAGCGGATCGTCGAGTCGCAGCGACCCTCCATCGTGCCGTTCGATGCGCAGGCCGAGATGCATTTGAAGTTCGACGCGGTGGCGATGAGCTACCGGCGCGCCACGCGCGAGCAGGGGTTGGACTGAGCGCCCGGCCCGGTGACGCGGGCCTGCAGCCGAAACAGGCAATGCTGCCATTTTTTGCCATAGCCCCGCGTGGATATTGGCTTTCCTGTCGGAATGCTGCCATCGCCCAGGTGGCCGATGGAGTCAAGCTACCGTAATCCGGTCTAATCCGGTTTATATTCCGGTTTATAATCAGGTCTAATCCGGTGAATATTCGGGTGCCATGAAGACTGAAACCATCCAAATCACGCCAGAGCTGCTCATCCTGTTGAGCGAACTGGACGAGTTCAAGGGCGCTTGGCGTGCCCTGGGAACGCTGGCGCCTGAGCGATTGAGTGCGCTGCGGCATGTGGCCACGATCGAAAGCATCGGGTCATCCACCCGCATTGAAGGCAGCAAGCTAAGCGACCGCGAAGTCGGGCACCTGCTGTCGAGGCTCGAAATCAAGAAATTCGACAGCCGAGACGAACAGGAAGTCGCCGGCTACGCCGAGACCATGGAAACGGTTTTCCATTCTTTTGCGGACATCCCAGTCACCGAGAACCACCTCAAGCAACTGCACCGGGACCTCCTTCGATACAGCCACAAAGATGAGCGTCACCGCGGCGATTACAAAAAACTGCCCAACAACGTCGTTGCTTTCGACGCCGCGGGCAAGATGGTCGGCGCGGTGTTCGAGACGGCCTCGCCGTTTGACACCCCGCGCCGAATGAGCGAACTGGTTGCGTGGCTGAGAGATGCGCGGGAAATCGGCAGGCTTCATCCGCTGCTGATAGTGGCGGTGTTCACCGTCACTTTCCTGGAGATTCATCCCTTCCAGGACGGCAACGGACGCTTGAGTCGTATCTTGACCACGCTATTGCTGCTGCAGGCAGGCTACGCTTATGTGCCCTACAGCTCGCTGGAAAGCGTCATTGAGCACAGCAAGGAAGGCTATTACCTCGCCTTGCGCCAAACACAACAATCCATTCATAGCGAGGCGCCCGATTGGCAGCCTTGGCTTATGTTCTTCATGCGGGCTTTGCAGCAACAAAAGCGGCGCCTTGCAGCCAAAGTCGAAAGGGAAAAGGGGGCTTTCGCGACACTGCCCGCGTTGGCCGTCAAGATATTGGATTACGTTCGCGATCATGGCCGTGTGACATCGCGCGACATGGTTCGCGATTCTGGCGCCAGTCCGAACACGTTGAAGACGATGTTCGGCGCCTTGGTCAAGAAGGGGTTGCTGGTCCGACATGGTGGCGGTCGCTCAATTTGGTACGGACTTCCCTGACTAAAGTAGGCCCTATGGACCTACCCCCCGACGAAACCTGCGTGCTCGGTCCCGCCCTGCGGCGCCAGGCGCGCGAGCGCGGCGGCCAGGTGTTCGTGCGCTTTGCCGAAGGCGGCGAATGGACCTATGCGCAAACCCTCGCGCAGGCCGGACGTTGCGCGGCGGGACTGGCACGTCTCGGCGTCCGGCAAGGCGACCGTGTCTTCGTGTGGCTGCCCAACGGCGCCGACATGCTGCGCGTATGGTTCGGCATCAATCTGCTGGGCGCGGTGCTTGTTCCGATCAACACGGCCTACAAAGGAACGTTGCTCGCGCATGTGGCCGCGAGCTCTGGCGCCACGCTGGCGGTTGTCCACGCAGGATTGGTGTCGCGGTTCGAAACCAGTGGCATCGGCGTGCTCAGGAGGATCGTTGTCTTGGGCGGGAGCGGCAGTGCCAGAGCGCCCGCAGGCCTCGAGGTTCTCGATCCATCGAGCCTCGACGCCAATCCGGCACCCGAACTGGCCGATATCCGCCCGCGCCCCTGGGATCTTCAGGCGCTCGTCTACACTTCAGGCACCACCGGCGCCTCCAAAGGCGTGCTCACGCCGTACTTTCACCTCGCGCAGATGGCTGTCGCCGGGCGCGAGATGGTCACCGCCTTGGATCGGCGGCTGGTCAACCTGCCGCTCTTTCATTCCGGCGGACTGCTCGGGGTCTACGGCATGCTGCTGACCGGCGGATCGATCGCGCTGGCCGAGAGCTTCAACACCGCCACGTTCTGGCGAACGGTGCGCGAAACGCGCTGCACCGTGTGCACGTTGCTAGGCGCGATGGTCGCCTTCCTGATGAAGGCCCCGCCGGGCCCCGAGGACCGTGACCACGCGCTGCGCATCGTGTCGTTGGTGCCGTTGCCTAAAGGTGCACAAGCGTTCGCCGAGCGATTCGGCGTCACGGTCCACACCAACTACAACTCGACCGAAACCAGCAACTGCCTGGTGTCGGGACCGAATCCCACGCGAGCAGGTCTGTGCGGGCGGCCGAGGCCGGGGGTCGAGGCGCGCCTGGTCGACGCCAACGACTTCGAGGTGCCGACAGACGAGGTGGGCGAACTGGTGTTGCGCACCGCGCTGCCCTGGGCAATGACACCTGGCTACCAGGATGACGCCGAGGCCACGGCAGTGCTGTGGCGCAACGGTTGGCTGCACACCGGGGACTTGTTCCGGCGCGATCCGAGCGGCGACTACTATTTCATCGACCGCGGCAAGGACGCAATCCGCCGCAGGGGGGAGAACATCTCTTCGTACGAAGTCGAGATCGAGTTGCTCGCCCACTCGGGCGTTCGCGAAGCGGCGGTGGTTGCGGTGGCGAGCGACCTGGGCGAGGACGAAGTGCTGGCGATCGTCGCGCCGCGCCCCGGTGTTCGCATCGACTGCGCGGAGTTGCTCGAATTCCTGCGCCCGCGCATGGCGCATTTCATGTTGCCGCGCTACATCCGGGTGGTGGAGGACCTGCCGCGCACCCCGACCCACAAGGTGCAGAAATTCGTTCTGCGCGCGCTGGGCTGCGCGCCCGGCACCTGGGACCGCGAGGCCGCGGGCATCGTGGTCAAGCGCGAGAAGCTGGAGGGCTGAGCCCCGCGGGCTTCAGGCAGGCCTTCGCTTGTACATCGAGGTGGCCTCCAGCGTGTGCACCACTTCGCCGCGCTGGTTTACCACCTCGCGCACGAAAGTCACGATGCCCTGGTGCGGCTTGCTGGTGGTCTTCTTCTCCTTCACCTTCGCCACCACATGGATCGTGTCGCCGTGCTTGACCGGCGCATGCACACGCCACTTGTCCACGCCGAGCATCGCGATGATGGTGCCGTCGTTGAGGCCCATCTGGACCAGCAATCCCGCCGCAATCGCGAAGATCAGCGGCCCGTGCGCGATCGGCTCGCCGTAGGGCTGCTCGCGGCAGTACTCGAAGTCCACGTGCGGCGGGTTGAAGTCGCCCGACAGGCAGGCGAAATTGATGATGTCGGTCTGCGTAATCGTCCGGCGCGGGGAGACGAACGTGGCGCCGATCTCGAAGTCCTCGAAATATTTTCCTCGCGGCTCGTAGGCGGGTGCGCTGCTGTTCATGGCTCTGTCTCCAGGCGTGGGACTGCGGAGCGGAAATTATGCGCCGCCGGGGAACGTGCCGGCGGCGCGAAGAGCGAAACGAGGTTCGTTGGGAGCAGGCAGGGTTCTGAAAAAAATGGCTATAACTCCACTTTACTCATGAGTAAAGTGGACTATAATCTACTTTATGCATGCGTCCCGCTATCTGCAAAGCAGCGTCACGGAAAGCCTGAAGCGAAAGATGGTTTTCATCGGCGGTCCGCGCCAGGTTGGCAAGACGACGTTCGCCTTGGGCTTCCTGGGCAAGGGTGCGGACGCGACTCACCCCGCCTACCTGAACTGGGATCATCCCGGTGTCCCGCCCCGGCTGAGGGGTGCGGAACTGCCGGCCGGTGAACCCTTGCTGCTTCTGGATGAAATCCACAAGTACAGCCGATGGAGGAATCTGCTTAAAGGCATCTACGATACGGAACGATCCAGGCGCAAGATTATCGTCACCGGCTCCGCCCGGCTCGATTATTACCGCAAGGGCGGCGACTCCCTCGCCGGACGCTACCGGTACTTCCGCCTGCATCCTTTTTCGCTGCGGGAATTGAACCGCAGGCCTTCGCGCTCCGACCTCGATGCGCTGCTGAAATTCGGCGGTTTTCCGGAGCCGCTGTTTGCCCAGGATGAGGCGGAGCACCGCATCTGGCGGAGAGACCGGATCTCACGGGTCGTACGCGAGGATCTCCGCGATCTGGAACACGTGCGCGAGATCAGTCTGGTCGAGCATCTCACCGATATGCTGCCATCCAAAGTGGGTTCGCCGCTTTCCGTGAAGAGCTTGCGCGAGGATCTGCAGATCGACCACAAGACCGCGGAGCGCTGGCTGCAGATACTCGAAAACATGTACGTCTGCTTCCGGCTTGCTCCCTACGGGCCGCCCAGGGTGCGTGCCGTGAAGAAGCAAACGAAACTCTATCTTTGGGACTGGTCCAGCGTCGAGGACGCCGGGCCGCGATTCGAGAACATGGTCGCCTGCCAGCTTCTCAAGTATTGCCACTGGGTCGAAGACACGCAGGGCCATTCGATGGAACTTCGCTACTTGCGCGACACGGACCAGCGCGAGGTGGATTTTGTCGTGCTTAAAGACCGGAAGCCCATTTTTGCGGTCGAATGCAAGTCGGGAGAGAAAGCGATCGGTCCCGCGCTTGGCTATTTCGCCGCGAGAACGCCGATTCCCCGCTTCTACCAGACCCATCTCGGTGAGCGGCATTACGTCACCGGCAAGGTGACGGTGGTGCCGTTTATCAAACTCTGCGAAGAGCTGGAGCTTCCTTAGGCGGCGGCAATCCCGCGGTATTTAACGCAGCCCGAGGAACGAATCCACCATCGCCGGGTCCTTGCGCGCCTGCTCGCCATCGGCCTCGTAGGCCAGGCGTCCCGAGACCAGCACCGCCACGCGATCGGCGACCCTCAGGGCGCGGTGCGTGTTTTGCTCCACCAGCAGCACCCCGAGGCCCTGGCGTTTGAGAGCGAGCAATGCTTCGAAGCACTGTTCGACCATGGCCGGCATCAGCCCGAGCGACAACTCGTCGACCAGGAGCAGTTTGGGTTTGGCCATCAGCGCGCGGCCGATGGCGAGCATCTGTTGCTCGCCGCCCGAGAGCAGGCCGGCGGCCTGCCTGCGCCGCTCGGCAAGACGGGGGAACAGTTCGAACACCGATTGCTCGATGCGGCGGGCTTCGATCAGGGGCAGGGTGTAGCCGCCCACGAGCAGGTTCTCGGCCACCGTCAGGTCGGGGAAGATGCGCCGGCCTTCGGGCGCGATGGCGATTCCACGGCGCGTGCGCTCGGCCGGCGGCAATCCCGTCATGTCCTCGCCCTTGAACATGATGCGCCCGGCCTGCACTTGCACGTGGCCCGCGATCGCCATCATGGTCGAAGTCTTGCCGGCGCCATTGGGTCCGAGCAGCGCGGTGATCCTGCCGGCCTCCACTTTCAGGTCGAGCGTCTCGACCGCGCGAACGAGGCCGTAGCCGCACGCAAAGCCTTGCAGCTCAAGCATGCGCGGCCTCGGCATCGGCCGAAGTCCCAAGGTAGGCTTCGCGCACGTCCCCGCGCTGCATCACCGGTCCGGGCGCGCCTTTGGCGAGCACCTCGCCGTTATGAAGCACCACCAGGCGCTGCGAAATACGGGTGACTTCGCCCAGGTTGTGCTCCACCAGCACGATGGTGATCCCGCCCTCGTTCAGCTCGACGATCAGGTCGGCAAAGCGCGCCGCTTCGGTGTAGTTGAGCCCCGCGAGCGGCTCATCGAGCATCAGCAGCCGCGGCCGCAGGGCGAGCGCCCGCGCCACCTGCATGCGCTTGAGATAGCCCAGCGGCACGCTGCGCGCAGACTTGTCCGCGGCGTCGGCGATGCCCAGCCGCTCGAGCAGCGCCATCGAACGCTCGCGAGCCGCACGCGCGTCCACCGTCGCCAGCGCACGCCATGGGTGGACCGTCACCTCGAGGGCGGCGGCGACCATCACGTTCTCCAGCAGCGTCATGTCGCGAAACGGCCGCACGATCTGATGGGTAAGCGCAAAACCGAGCTGGGCGCGACGATGGATCGGCATGCGCGTCACGTCGCGCCCCTCGAATCGCACGCGGCCGGTGTCGGGCGTGAGCACGCCGGTGAGCAGGCGCAGCAAAGTGGTCTTGCCGGCGCCGTTGGGTCCGATCAGGCCCACCAGTTCGCCGGGCGCGACCGCAAGGGACACGCCGGCCACGGCGCGCACGCCACCGAACGATATCGCCAGGGCCTCACCTTCGAGCATCATCATGCGAGCCTCCGACCGGTCAGGCGGAACACCAGTCCCGCCAGTCCCCCGGGGCTGAAACGCATCACGACCAGTAGCAGGCCGCCGTAAACGAGCAGTTTGTAGTCGTTGATGAAGCGGAACATCTCCGGCATCAGCGTGAGCAGTACCGCGCCCGCCACCACGCCCCACGAAGAGCCAATGCCGCCGACCACCACCATCGCGAGGATGGTCACCGACTGCACGAAGTTGAACGCATCGGGCACGATGAGTTGCGTCATGTGCGCATAGATGCCGCCGGCCAGTCCCGCGGCAGCGGTGCCGAGGAGGAACGCGGTGATCTTGTAGCCGGCCACGTCGATGCCGACGCTGCGCGCGGCGTCCTCGTCCTGGGCGACCGCGCCGAACGCGCGCCCCATCCAGCTGCGCCGGATATGCAAGCTGAGCAGCAACAGCGCGATGGCCGCGCCGATCGACAGAAGCGCGTAGCCCCACTTGTCAAGCGGCGAAGGAATGCGCGCGATGCCCATTTCGGCGCCGAGCCACTGCTGTTTTCTCACCACGCCGAGGAACAGGAACCCGACGCCCATGGTGACGATGGCGAGGAAATCCTCGCGCACGCGCAGCGCCGCGAAGCCGGTGATCACGCCGAACACCCCGGCCACCAGCATGCCCACGGGAATCGACAACCAGATCGGCGCGCCGGCCACCGCGCAGAGCGCTGCTGCATAAGCGCCCAGGCCGTAGAACGCCGCATGGCCCAGGCTCACTTGTCCGCAGAAGCCGCTGATGAGGTTTAGGCCGAGCGCAAGGATTGCGTTCAGTGCGGCGAAGGTGGCGACCGAGAGGTAGTAGTCCATGTGCCGTGCCTCAGTGCGCCTTGCCAAGCAGGCCTTGCGGCCGGATCATGAGGATCACGATCAGCACAAGGAAAGCGATCGCATCGCGATCCAGCAATTTGTCGAGGTATACGGTACCGAAACTCTCGATCACGCCCAGAAGCAGGCTCGCGACCAGCGTCCCGGGCACGTTGCCCAGGCCGCCGAGCACGATGATCGCGAGGCCCTTGTAGCCGATCATGGCGCCCATGCCGGGCTCGACCAGGTTGTTCAGCAGGCCCACGAGCACGCCTGCGACCCCGGCCAACGCCGAGGCGATGAAGAAACTCTGGTAACGCACCCCCGAAACGCCGACGCCGAAGCTTTCGGCCATCGCCGGGTCGGACACCGTGGCCCGCCACGCGACGCCGGCGCGCGTGCGCGTCGCGAACCAGGCGAATGCCGAGAGCAGGCCCACCGCCGCTATCACCATCGAGATTTGCACGACATTGAGCGACAGTCCGGCCCATGAGTAGGTCGTGGTGAACCACGTGTTCCTGGTGAACGAGAGGCCGTAGGGCCCGAACAACAGCCGGAAGCCGTCCTCCATCGCGATCAGCAAGCCGATGGACGCCACCAGCGCCACGTAGGGCGGCTTGTCGAGCATCGGCTGATACACCAGCCGATAGATGAGCGGTCCCAGAGCCGCGGCCGACAGCGCGGCGGCGGGAAACGCCAAGGCGAGGCTGCCGGTGTGGTTGGCCACGAGCAGCCCGACGTAGGCGCCCAGCGTGAAGACCGTGGCCTGCGCCACGTGCAGGATGCGCAGCAGCCCATACACCAGCGTCAGGCCGAGCGCCATCATGGCGTAGGTGCATCCCCACACCAGCCCGACCAGCAGCAGTTCGAGCAGGTACATGCGCGGGCCGCCCCTGCCGCGGCCGGCTTACTTGGTGGGCGGCGCGAGCAGCACGGGGTCGTCGATGGTGGCGAAGAAGCGGAACTGGCCGCCCTTGATCACCTGGACCTGCGCCGCCTTGTAGATTTCGCCCAGCTCGTTGAAGCCGATCTTGCCGGTCGCGACCTCGAAGTCCTTGATGCCGGCAATCGCCGCACGGATCTTCGTGCCGTCGTCGGCGCCGCCGCGCCGCAGGCCCTCGGCCGCCACGTAGATGGCGGTGTGCGTGCTTGCCGCCACCATGTCGGCCGGCGCTTTCCACTTGGTTTCGTAATCGGTGATGAACTTGCGCATCGGCACGGCTTTGCTGTCGCGATCAAGCGAGGTCGTGATCATTACGCCCTCGGCCGCGTCCTTGGCGACGGTGATGAAGTTGTGGGTGTCGAAGCCCTCGGTGCCGACGATCGGCGCGGTCACGCCGGCCGCGCGCAATTGCGCCACCAGCGGTCCGCCATTGAAGAAATAGCCCGACACGTACAGGATTTCGGGGTCGTCCTTCTTCACGCTCGCGACGATGGATCCGAACTGCCGGTCGCCCATCCCGAAGGTGTATTCGCTCGCGATGCTGATGCCGAACCTGCCGGCCACTTCCTTGAAGCCTGCCGTAAGGGCCTGGCCGAAATCGTTGTTCAGCGTAAGCAGCGTGACCTTGCGCTTCTTGAGGATTTCGCCGATCAGCTTGGCTGCGGCCTTGCCCTGGACCTCGCCCATGAACGAAGTGCGGAACACGAAGTTGCCGGCGCGCGTGATGTCGGGGTGGATCGCATAGGCCGAGATGTAAGGGACTTTGGCCTGGTGGAACACGCCGGCCGCGGCGCGCGTGGGGCCCGAGTAGCTGCCCGATACGACGATCTTCAGGCCGTCGCCGATGTATTTGTTGGCCAGCGGCAGCGCCTGGTCGGGACGCGCCTGGTCGTCCTGCACCACCAGCTCGATCTTGCGGCCGTTGACGCCGCCGGCGGCGTTGATCTGCTCGACGGCAAGCTCAGCGCCCTGGACGGCGGACTTGCCGTCCGATGCGGCAAACCCGGTGAGCGGCGCGTGGAAGCCAATGCGGATGCTCTGCGCCAGCACCGGCGCGGCCGATGTGGCGGCCAGTGCGGCTGCAAGCAGGACGGAAGCAATGTGGTGGAATTTCATGAAATCTCCTCGAATGCGGTGTTGGACGGCTGGCCATGGACGCGAGCGAACGCCATGGATGCGTGCGAACGAATATATACTAGCGTCACGTGCCCGGGCCACCCGGCCATGAAGAAAAGCCTGGCCGCTGGAGACAAGATTGAACGAATCCGACATCGAATTCTTCCACACCGACGGTGCTTGCGTTCTGCGCGGGGTGTTCAAGGATTGGGTCGAGCCGCTGCGCACGGGGATCGCACAGAACAGGGCGGCGCCAAGTCCCTTCGAGCGCTCGGTCAAGCCTGCCGACGGAAGCGCCCCGTTCTTCCAGGACTATTGCAACTGGCAGCGCGTCCCGGAGTTTCGCGCCTTCGTCATGGAGTCGCCCGCGGCGAGCCTTGCCGCCAAGCTGATGCGCTCGCGCACGGCGCGGTTTTTCCACGACCACGTGTTGGTCAAAGAGCCCGGCAGCAGCGTCAAGACGCCCTGGCACCAGGACCAGCCCTACTACTGCGTGGAGGGCGCTCAGAGCGTGAGCTTCTGGATCCCGCTGGAACCGGGTGCCGCGGGACGTGGTGATGGAGTGCGTGGCCGGCTCGCATCGCTGGGGCAAGGACTTCCGGCCGACCCGGTTCGACGGCACGCCGCTGTATGCCCATGACAAGTTCGAGGTCGCGCCCGATATCGAGGCGCAACGCGGCGAGCTGCGAATCCTCGGCTGGCCGATGGAGCCGGGCGATGCGATCGCCTTTTCGTTTCGCACCATGCACGGCGCGCCGGCGAACCGCTCCGGGCGGCAGAGGCGCGTGTTCTCGGCGCGTTGGGTCGGCGACGACGCGGTGTTCTGCGATCGCGGGGGGCGCACCTCGCCGCCCTTCCCGGAGTTGCAGCTCGAGGACGGCGCGCCGCTCGATGCGCCCGAGTTTCCGGTAGTCTTCCGCACATGAGCCTCCTCGCAGACACCAAGGCGTCTCCCCCCGGCGCGCAAACCGGCCCGGTGAGCGATGACAACCCCGTCATCACCCATCGCGCCAAACTGCGGGCCGGGGAACTCAAAACCCTCGCAACGCGCTCCGACGCGAAAGCGCTTCCTTGGCTTGCCGGGCATCTCGCGGTGCTGGCCTGCACCGGGACGCTCGTCTGGATGCTGCGCGACAGCCCCTGGGTCATTCCGGTCCTGGTGGTGCACGGCTACGTCCTGAGCTTCATGTTCTGTCCTTTCCACGAGGCCGCGCACGTCACCGCGTTCCGGTCGCGCTGGCTCAACCTGGTCGTGGGGCATTGCGTCGGCTTCACGCTGCTCCTGCCGTACGGCTATTTCCGCAGGTTCCACTGGGATCACCACCGCTATACGCAGGACCCGGAGCGCGACCCCGAACTGTTCCTGCCCAAACCGGGCAATGCAATTGAATACGCCTGGCACGTGAGCGGCCTGCAGAACTGGAAGCGGCGCATTTCCAACAGCCTGGAGCACGCCCTTCTGGGACGGGTGCAGCAACCCTGGATCCCCGAAGACAAGCGCCGCGAGGTCGTCCTCGAGGCGCGGCTCTATCTGCTCGCCTACGCGCTGGCTTTCGCGGGTTCGGTCGCGCTGCAGAGCTGGGCGCTGGTGTGGCTGTGGATCGTGCCCGGCATGATCGGCCAGTTCTTCCTGCGCAGCTACCTGCTGGCCGAGCACACCGGCTGTGCCCTCAAGAGCGACATGCTCGAGATGACGCGCACCATCCACACCAATCCCCTGGTGCGCTTCTTTGCATGGAACATGCCGTACCACACCGAGCACCACGCCTATCCTGCGGTGCCGTTCCATGCGCTTCCCGCACTGCATGCCCACCTGAAGCCGAGCCTGGTGCATGAAACGCGTGGCTACTGGCGCACGCTATCGGTCGACGTGGCTCGAACCTGGCGCCGTTCCGGCGGCACCTGATGGCAGCATTTTGCCCGCAAAGCAAATATCCACGCGGGCCTTGTGCAAAAAATGGCAGCATTGCCTGGCCCCGCTCGCAGCTTAGAAACGCGGGTGCGAGGGCGTGAACACCGGCTTCAGGAGCCATCTGCGCGCGATCTCGCCGTAACCCGAAAAGTAGTAGTTGCCGTTGTGCGCGAGGATTTTTTCGCGATTGTCCCGCCAGTAGCGCGGGATCTCGAACCAGGCCATCTTCGGGAACACGTGGTGCACCGCGTGCAGGTTGTTGTTCAGGAATAGCAGCGACCAGAACGCGTTCGACTCGGTGATCGCGGTGCGCTGGCCGGGCCGCTCGCCGTAGCGGTGTTCGATGAACGAGCGGATCCATCCAAGTCCGAAGGCGGGCCAGGCGATGAACAGCACGTAGTGCCACCAGGGCATGCCGGCCACGCCCGAGATGTACCAGAACAGCGCCGCCACCATCACGACGTGCGCTATCCAGTGCGGCACGTGCGAGAAATCGCCTTTCCCCAGCCTTTGCGTTTCACGCAGCACGAGTTTCTCGAGCCTCAGCAGCGGGCCGACCAGCGCGCGCCCGGCGAGCGTCTGGTTGGCCATGAGTGCCGCGCGGCGTGCCCGCCCGAGGTTCGCCCATGCCCGTTGCGTCCAGTAGACCGATTCGGTGTCGACGCCGGGCTCGGTGAGGTGCGTGTTCTGGTGGTGCTTGCGGTGTGCCGCATAGTAGAGCGGGAAAGGCAGCCACAGACCGACCGGCGGCATGACCACCGCCCAGCGCAGCCACTTGGGCGCCGACAGGAAGGAATGGATCGCTTCGTGCTGGAGCGAGAAATGCCAAGCGACGATGTACGTGCAGAGCGGAAAGATCACCCACCAGGGCAGGCTGGCATGAAACCAGATCAGCGCGGCCCAGCCGCCGTAAAGCGCCAGCGCGACCAGCCAGGTCGGTCCGTCGTTGCGCAGGAACCAGTCTTTCATTTCGGGTTCAAGCGCTTTCCGGCGGCTTCGCGTCGCGCGCGAACACGAGCGGGAACTCGGGCGTGTCGTAAGCGGTCATGGCGGCATAGTGCACGTCGGCGTCGGCCCTGAAAAGGTCCCGGGTGATCGCCTCCACGGTGCGCGGCACGGCGAACTTCATGGCGTTGATCGACGAGCCGCTCGGCCCGAAGCTGACCGTGGCGCCGAAATCGAACAAGTGGATCGCGGCCAGGTGCGGGGCGCGGCCGGGGGTGCGCTCGAGCAGTTCCTGCCCGGGGCCGAGGTAGGGATAGGCGGCCAGGCGCGGGTTCTCCTCGCCGGGCGGGGGCGTGTAACGGTCACGCCAGGTGGCTACTTCGGCAGCCCAGAACCCGAGCTCGGCGCGCAGCGACACATCCATCTCGAAGCCGGTGCCGCAGATAAGAAAGTCGGCTGCGTGCATCCCGGCAGGCGTGGTGATCCGAACGGTATCGCCGTCAACTCCAACGTCCTGCCATGGACTCGCGGTATGCAGCGAAAAATTGGCATGGCGCGTGACCCGGTTCCATGTTTCCACGGGCAGGGCTTCGCGAACCGACAAGAGGTAGTTCATGAAGCGCCAGCGGCGCGCGTCGTCGAGTGAACCGAAATGGCGCAGGAAACCGGGAAACGAAATCGCCTTGTACGGTTGGATGCGCTGCAACTCGGCGCGGCGGCAAAAGAGCGCCACCTGCGCGGCGCCGGCTTCGAGCGCCGTGGCCGCATTATCGAAAGCCGAGGCTCCTGCGCCAAGCACCGCGACACGCTTGCCGGCGAGGGTAGCGAAGTCGATCGCCTCTGCCGCATGCGCGCGAAAACGCTTCGGCAGCGCGGCGACCGCTTCCGGCATCCACCAGCGGCCCGAGGACGCAATGCCCATCGCGAGCACGACTTTGCGCGCATGCAGCGTGCGCTCTGCACCGCCGGAGCGCACACGCGCTTCGATGCAGCCTTTGCCGGGAGACAGGGCGACCAGTTCGGTGTCGTTTTGCACCGGAAGGCGGAGCACGTCGCGCACCCACAGCAGGTAGTCGTGCCAGGTTTCCTTCGGGATCTTGTTGAATTCGGCAAACGCCTCGGCGCCGTGCTGCGCCTCGTACCAGGACTGGAACGTGAGGGAGGGCAGGGCGAGGTCCGGGCCGGTGACGGTCTTCCGGGTGCGCAGCGTCTGCATGCGCGCGAAAGTGCGCCACGGCCCTTCCTCGCCGCGCGGCGCGCGGTCGATCACGAGGATGTTGTCGACCCGTTCGCGCAAGAGCAAGGCTGCGATCGCCTGTCCGCCCTGGCCCGCGCCGATCACGAGCACGTCGAGCACGCGCGCGCCGGAAGCGGTTCGCCGCTCGGGGACCCAGCGCGGTTCGGGATACTTGATGAGTTCGAGGTCGCGCCCGACGCGCTCGCCAAGGGCCGTCAATCCCACAGGCGGAAGGTCGGGCGAATCCGGCCGGCTCACTTCAGGCGTCCGGCGGCAGGCCCGCAATGCCGCCCGGCAGGTCGAAGCGCTGACGGGTGGTGCAATAGCGTCCCGCGAACAGGCGCCCGATCGGCCGGTAGGCGGTCTCGCTGATGCGCTTGGAGGCCGGGTCGATCACGCCCTCGCGTGCATGGACGACGAGGATCTCGCCGAACACGAACTCCCGCCCCGGGCCGATCTCCATCCGCTTCCAGACCCGGCACTCGAAGCTGGCCGCGGCTTCGGCGATGCGCGGATGCTTCACCACGGTGCAGGGCGCGGGCGTGAGCCCGGTCTTCTCGAATTCGCTTTCTTCCTCGGGATACTCGTAGCTGGACAGGTGCATCGCGTCCGCGGTGGACTCATCGACGAGATTGACGACGTACTCGCCGGTGCGATGGATGTTCTTCAACGTGTGCTTGGTGAGGCCGTCGGAGCGCACGTTGAAACTGGTGACACAAAGCGGTGGTTCTTCGGACAGAACGTTGAAGAAGGAGAACGGTGCACAGTTGTTGACGCCAGCCTCGTTGACCGTGGAGATCCACGCGATCGGCCGCGGGATCACGAGGCCGATCAGCAGCTTGTAGCGTTCGACCGGGTTGACGTCGGTGAGCCTGAGTTCCATCCGCGGTTTCAGTGCGAAACGCGCGTGAAGAACGTGCGCTCGCGCGCCGCGAGCATCGGCACCGCCTCGGCGAGGTAGGTCTTGAAGGGCTGGGTTCCCTGGTGCTCCTGGAAGGCGGCTTCGCTCTTGTAGACCTCGTAGAGCATGAGGCTGTCGGGGTCGCCGGGCTCGACGAGCACCTCGAACCTGAGGCACCCGGGCTCGGCGCGCGCAGCGGCCGCGTTGGCGGCCAGCTTTTCCATGAAGGCGGCGCGGGTTTCGGGTTTGGTGCGGATGCGCACGACAAGGGCGTAGCTCATGGGGACTTCCTTCTGGAGTGTTGCGGGCTAGTTGGCCGGCGTGACTTCGACGCCGACCCGTTCCACGATCAGTTTGTAATGCTCCGGCCGGCGGTGCGCGGCGAGGTTGAACATCGTCTTCCTGAGGTTCTCGCCGTAGGCCATGTCCGCATTGTGGACGATGACTTCGTCTTCCTCTGAATTGGTCTTGGCGACGATCTCGCCGCCGGGCGACACGATCACGGAATGCCCGAACATGCGGAAGCCGTCCTCGAAGCCGCACTTGGCCACCTCCACCAGCCAGATCGCGTTCTGGAACGCCATGGCCTGCGCCATGATGAGGTGGTGGTGCACGCGCAGGGCCGGCGGCTCGGGGTAGTGCAGGTTCTCGCTCGGCGTATTGAACCCCAGCGTCACGATCTCGGCGCCCTGCAGGCCGAGCACGCGGAACGCCTCGGGCCAGCGCCGGTCGTTGCAGATCAGCATGCCGGCGATCATGTCCATGAAGCGGAAGGTTCGGAAACCGAGGTTGCCGACTTCGAAATACTTCTTCTCGAGATGCTGGAAGGCCGCGCCTTGCTTGTGGTCGGCATGGCCGGGCAGATGGATCTTGCGGTACTTCCCGACGATCTTGCCGTCGGGCGCGACGAGGATTGCGGTGTTGAATCGGCGGGTGCGTCCTTCCTCTTGCGTGAGCTCCCCATAACCAATGTAAAAGCCGATGCCATGCTTTTTCGCTTCATCGAACAGCGGCTGCGTCTCGGGCGAAGGCATGCTGGGCTCGAAAAATTTTCTTTCGGCTTCCGACTCGTCGTCGTACCAGTAACGCGGGAAGAAAGTGGTGAAGGCGAGTTCGGGGAACACCACGAACTTCGCGCCGCGGCTGGCTGCCTCGCGCAGCATCTCGACCAGGCGCTTGACGGCGGAGGCACGGCTGTCGGCGAGGTTGATCGCGCCGAGTTGGGCGGCGGCGACACAGGTTTTTCTGCTCATGGGAGGACTCTCAGGGTTTGAGTGGGGTGTTCCAGGCTGACAGCTGCGCCATCTCCGGGATCTGCCGGCCGAGCGGGCGCAACGGCTCGGAAGCCGCGCGCGGCAGGAAGCGTCCGCGTCCGCGCTCGGCCGCGAGCTTGCCGCCTTCGACGATGACATCGCCGCGCGACAACACCGTCACCGGCCAGCCGGTGAGTTCGCGCCCCTCGTAAGGTGTGTAGCCGGTGTTGTCGTGCACGAGATCCTTGGAGACCGTGACTTTCTTTTCGGGATCCCAGATCGCGATGTCTGCGTCCGAGCCCACCGCGATGGTGCCTTTCTGCGGATACAGCCCGTAAGTCTGCGCGTGGCGGGCGGAAGTGAGCGCGACGAACTCGTTGATCGAGATCCGGCCCGCCTTGTACCCGAATGTGAAGAGCAACGGCAGGCGCAGTTCGATCCCCGGCACACCGTTGGCCATTTCCTTGAAAGTCGTCTTGTCGCCGTTGGGAAGCTTGCCGCTCGCATCCATCTTGTAGGGCGCATGGTCGGACGAATACACGGTGAGCGTGCCGTCTTTGAGGCCCTGCCAGCACGCCTCCTGCGCCGCCTCGTCGCGCGGCGGCGGCGAGCAGCAGAACGCGGCGCCGAGCACGCCGGGCCGGTCGATGTCTTTTGCGGTCAGGAAGAGGTACTGGGGGCAGGTCTCGGCGAACACTTTGACGCCGCGTGCCTGCGCCTGGCGGATCGTTTCGATGCCTTCGACCGTCGACACGTGCACGATCAGGATCGGGCAGTCGACCACTTCGGCCAGGGTAATGATCCGGTTGATCGCCTCGGCTTCCGATGACCTCGTATGGCAGATCGCGTGGTAGCGCGGAGCGACGTTGCCCTGCTTGACCATCTTGCCGGCCAGCCACGAGATGATGCCGTGGTTCTCCGCATGCACCATCAGCAGCGCGCCGTCGCGCCGCGCGACCGACATCACGTCGAGGATCTGCTCATCCGACAATCGCATGCGGTCGTAGGTCATGAAGATCTTGAACGAGCGGATGCCCTGGCCGATCGCGGCGGGAAGGTCGGTGTCCAGTGTTTTGTCGTTGGGATTGGCGATGATCAAGTGGAAGCCGTAGTCGATCACCGCCTTTGCTTTCGCGCTCGCCGAATAGCTCGCGAGCACCTTGTCGAGTGCGTCTTCGCGATGCTGGGCGCAGAAAGGCATGATCGTGGTCGTGCCGCCGAACGCCGCGGAAACCGTGCCTGAGTAGAAGTCGTCGGCGCAGGGGATGCCGAACGACGAGAGCTGCTCGATGTGCACGTGGCTGTCGATCCCGCCGGGGAGGACGAGCTTGCCGGCCGCGTCGATTACGCGCTTTCCGGAGAGGTCCTTGCCCAATGCGGCGACCTTGCCGCCGGTAATGCCTACGTCGGCCTGGAGGGTTTCGGTTGCGGTGGCGACGGTGCCGCCGCGGATGACCAGGTCGTGGGTGTTGCCTTGTTGCGGGGTGGGTGTGCTCATTGGCCGATTATGGCGGCCGATGCGGGGACGTCAATAGGTGGATCGACCTTGCGGATTCGTTATGCCCGCACGAGGCTGACCGGCCGTCCGAGGCGAAGCTCGTCGCAGTTGGGCAAGCGGTCGTCACCGCGATCGATCACGAGGAAAGCCTGACCGGCCTCGAGCGCGATCAGCGGCATGTGCCAAACGCCGCGCGCATAGTTGACGCCTTGCGTCCCGTTGGTGACGAAGGCCCGCAGGTCTTCGGGCCGCACCGACTCGCCGGGCGGTGCGACGACCACGACGAACGCGAAAGGAGCGAGCGGGATAAACGCCTGGCTGCCGATCGGATGCCGCTCGACGAGGTCGAATGTGTGCGGCAGCGAGGCCGCCTTCAGGGCCCGGGTGATCCCGACGCGGGTTCGGCCGGAAGCTACGTCCACTTTGGCGAGGTCATTGAAGCGCTCGAAGGTTCCGCCGTTCATGGCTTCGGCGGCGGCCGCGGCTGCATCGATCACATCGCCGAACGGCGCGAATTTTCCTGCGGTCAGGGGCTCGATCCGGAGGGTGAATGGCGCCACGGCGGGTGTCAGCCCTTGGCGATGCGACCGTAAAGGCGCAATCGGGCGATTCCGCCGTCTGGAAAGATGCTGACCCGCAGGTGCGAGACCGGCCCCAGTGAGGCCAGTTCCGCGGTGAAGTAATGCTGCTTGTCGGCCTGGAGCTTGGTCTCCGCCAGCAGGAAAGGCCATCCGGCGCTTTGGGTGTCCAGCGCATCGGGTTTCTCGTCGGTCACCAGCGCGGCCTGGATCGCCGTGCGGTCCGGGTAGTTGCCCTTGAGGTGCCCGGTGTCGAACTCGACTTTCTCGATCGCGCCAGGATGGCCGAGCCTGATGATCACCCAGTCGTTGCCCGGCACGCGCCGCCGCCGCGTGCCCCAGGTGTCACCCATGTTGACTGCACGTCCCGGGATGTTCATGCGATGCATGCTGCTGAAATGCTGGTCGTTGCAGGCTAGGGCGCGGCCGCCGTTCTCCAGCGCGAAAAGGTCGATCACCTGGCTGGGATCGCGCTTCGACCAGTCCGGCCGCACTTCGCCAAACACGCGCAGGCGTGCAATGCCGCCGTCCGGGTAGATGTTGAGCCGCAGGTGGGTGATCGTGCCGTCGTCTGCTATTGGGTAGCGGTGCTGCGAGTCGGGGTTCAGGCCGGTCTTCGGCAGCATCTCGCGCCAACCCGCGTTTTCGCCGGGGATGTCTTCATCGCTTACGCAGGCGTCGATCGAGGCGAACGGCGGATAGTTGCCGGTGAAAAAACGCGTGTCGATGTTGAACCCGCGCACCATGCCCGGAATACCGAGCTTGATGATGCAATGGTCGTGGCCGGGCCCGCGCTTGCGGCGGCTCTCCCAGCCGTCCATCCACTTGCCGTGGTCGTCGTACTTGCCCGGCACGAACACCGGTTCGGCAGGATCGATCAGGCGCTCCTTGGCCGCGAAGAATTCGTCGTTCGCGTACACCACGCGCGTGCCGAGGCGCGGCTGCTCCAGGTTGACCCACTGGCTGAAAGGGTTGTCTTCGCTCATTGGTCGATGCGCATCAGTCGAGGCTGATCTTTGCTTTGCGCACGGCCGCGGCGTATTTCAGGATGTCCGAGCGCCAGACGGTATTGAACTGCTCCGGGGTCATCGGCGGGGGCTCCAGGCCGCGCGAGATCATCAGCTCGCGCACGTCGGGCAGGTTGAGCACCTTGACGACCTCGGCGTTGATCCGGTTGACGATGTCCTTTGGCGTCGCCGACGGCGCGAACAGGCCGAACCAGGCGAGCACCTCGAAGCCGGGCAGGGTCTCGTCGAGGGTAGGCACATCGGGCAGCACCGGGTCGCGCTTGAGCGAAGTCACCGCGATCGGCTTGAGCCGGCCCGCCTTGATGTTCGGCACCGCGCCGGAGATGTTCTCGAACAGGACCTGCACTTCGCCGCCGATCACCGCCATCATTGCCGGCGCGCTGCCTTTGTACGGCACGTGCAGGAGGTCGATGCCGGCCGCGTCCTTGAACATTTCGCCGACAATGTTCAGCGAGGTGCCTTCGCCGGTCGAAGCGTACGCAAGCTTGCCGGGATAGAGCCTCGCGTAGGCGATCAGGTCCCTGACGTTCGACACCGGGACGGAAGGGTGGACCGCGACGAGGTTCGCGGTGCTGCCGAGCATCGTGATCGCGGTGAAGTCGCGCAGCACGTCGTAGGGCAGCTTCTTGAACACGCTGGGATTGATCGCGTGCGTGGAACTCGGCCCGAGCGACAGCGTGTAGCCGTCGGGCGCGGCGGTTGCGACGAAGCGCGTGCCGATCTGGCCGTTGGCGCCCGGCTTGTTGTCGGCGATAGTTTTCCAGCCTGCCGTTTCGCCGAGCTTCTGGCCGACCAGGCGCGCGACGAAATCCGCGGTGCCGCCGGGCGGGAAGGGGTTCACGATCGTGATCGGCTTGGACGGGTAGGTTTGCGCTTGCGCAGTCGCGGCGCAGAAAGCGAGCAGGAGTGCCGCCACGCCGGTTGAAATTCGCATCAATGATTTCCCTCGGAACATCGGGGCATGGTGACGCCGCACCCCTATCGCGTCAAGCGCGCGCGATCGCAACTTCTCAGAGGGTCCTCGATTGACGCTCTCTTGCGCGCCACGTATCGTTCCGCGATGGAAAAGATCCTTGTCGTCAACCCGAATTCCCTCGAGGAAATGACGCGTGACATCGACGCCGCCGTCGAGCCTCTGCGCATCTCGGGCGGGCCGCTGATCGAATGCGTAACCGTTGCCGACGGCCCGCCGGGCATCGAGACCCAGCAGCAGATGGACGCTTCGATCGGCCCGCTGGTGGCTCTTGCGCGTGCGCGGGAGAAGGACTGCTCGGCCTTCGTGATCGCCTGCTATAGCGATCCCGGCATGCAGTCGATGCGGGAGGCGACGAAGAAGCCGGTGCTCGGGATCGCGGAGAGCGGCATCCTCACGGCGCTCACGCTGGGCCAGAGATTCGGTGTGATAGCAATGTCGCATCGCTCGCCGCCGCGGCAACTGCGCTATATCGGGGCCCTTGGCGTCACGTCACGACTGGCGCGCATCCTTCCTCTCGATCTTGGCGTGGCGGAACTGCTGGATGAAAAACGCACGTTCGGCCGCCTCGTGGAAGTCGGAAAGGCACTCCGAACCGACCATGGCGCCGACGTTGTCGTCATGGCCTGCGCGGGCATGTCGCCGTACCGCAAGCGGCTGCAGGACGCGATCGGCGTTCCTGTTGTCGAGCCGACCCAGGCGGCGGTTGGCCTGGCGCTGGCACGCGTTCGGCTGAATTGGGAAGGCGTGCCGGCCCTCGATTGACGCGGCCTGGCTAGGGTCTGGTCATTGCTCCCGGGCCGTAACCCGAATTCTCGACCATGAACCGCAGGATTTCGCGACCGAGCACTTCTTCTCCCGTATTGAAGTGCATGGCCATCGAGCTGTGGTTGTGCAGTGCCATGCGCAGGAACCGCGGCGCCTTGCGGTTCTTCATCGCCACGCGCCAGAAAAATTCGGCACCGTAGAGATCGAGCAGCGGATTCTCGAATTCGGCGATCGCGAGCATGACCGGGTGCCGGCAGAGGTGGGCATGGGTCACCGGCGAGCGGACTTCGTACAGCGACTCGTCTTCCCCGAAGTACGCTCGCACACCGCGCGCGTTCGGGTTCTCGGGCGAAGCGTCAATGCGCAGGCGCCCGCTGATGAGGACCATCCCGCAGAGTTCGGCCCCTGGTTTGGCCGCAATGTTCGGATCTATCGCATAACCCGCGATGTGCGTCGCGCCGGCCGAATGGCCCACCAGGAAGACCTTCCCCGGGTCGCCGCCATGGCTTGCGGCATTCTGCTTGACCCACTCCACGGCTGCGGCAAGGTCTTCCGCGCCAGCCGGGAAAGGCGCCTCCGGGGCGAGCCGGTATTCGATGTTGATCCCGAGGCAGCCCTGGCGCGCGAACCAGTACGTGACATTGTCGTAAATGCCATCCGGTACGCTCTTGCTTCCGCGCAGGAAGGCGCCCCCATGCACGAACACCACGACCGGGGCTCGCTCGGCGCCGTCCGGGCGAAACACGTCGAGGCGGTGGCGCTCGTGCGGGCCGTAGGCGTGCTCCCGCGATACGGTGACGCCTTCTTTGGGCGAATTCGCGAGCAGCGGCGCATAGGCGTCGAGCACCATGTCGCGGTATTTCTGGATGTCGGTGCCCCACTTCGGGCCGATTTCGGCCATCAGGGCCCGCTCCGCGTCCGGCAACGCGGCCATGGGACGGTCACCGCTGTGCGAGGAAAGGAACCGGGTGATCCTGGCCCAGTCGGCCGGCAATGCTTCGCTCATCGTTTCTTCATCTCCGTTGTTTCGACAGACGGCACAGGGGACTTTGATCGTTGCGATAGTATAGGTGCACACCCAACACGCACAGGGGAGCACGCAATGGCGAACGCAGTGGCCCGTCACGAAATTGATCCGAACGTCGTCGGGCTGTCGCTCAACGACATCGCGGCGAAGTACACCGCCCGATTCAAAGAGCGCCCGGCAAACTGGAATGCGTATGCGGACGCGGCGTTCGAAGGTTGGAAGCGCGCGCGCTACCAGTTCATCGGGAATACCAACGGGGGTACCGAGACCGGCGTGATCCCCCAGGGCGGCCTGACGTTGAGCATCATGGAAGTGCCGCCGGGGCAGGGGAATGCGGCCCATACGCACGAAGTCGAGGAAGTGTTCTTCGTCCTCAAGGGGCAGCTCACGGTGTTCTTCGAAACCGAGGACGGCGAGCGCCTCGAGACGCTGCTGAACGAGTGGGACTGCGCTTCCTGCCCCAGGGGCGTGATCCATGGTTACCAGAACAACACGAAGGAAACGATTTTCATGCAGGTCATGCTCGGCAAGAGCGGCAAGACCGAACTGCTGGGCTACGCCGACCCGAAGCTGTTCGAGCATCGCGGTGCGCACCTGAAGCAGGCCTGAGGGGGAAGCCCAATTGAAGAACCTTTCCCGCTTGCTGCCGCATTTTCTGGCGCCGCTGGTGCTTGGCATCGCCTGCGCCGTCGGCGCATCGCCCGCGTTCGCGCAGGCGTATCCGTCCAAGACGATCCGGTTCATCGTGCCGTTTCCCGCAGGCGGGGGCACCGACTTCGTGGCGCGCACCCTCGCGACCCGGCTCTCGACTGTGTTCGGCCAGTCGATCGTCACTGACAATCGTCCCGGTGCGGCCGGCATGATCGGGGTCGAGGCGGCGGCACGCTCGCCGGCCGACGGCTACACGGTCCTGATCGCGGGCGTCGGGGAATTGACTATCAACCCGGGCATCTATCGCAAGATCACCTACGACACGAACAAGGACTTCCAGGCGGTCAGCGTGCTCGCGAAGAATCCGTTCCTGCTCGTCGTCAACCCGAAGCTCTTGCCGGTGACCGACGTGCAAGGCTTCATCCGCTTCGCCAAGGCGAATCCGGGGAAGATCAACTACGCGTCGTTCGGCGCCGGGAGCATCGCACATGTGATCGCCGAAGCCTTCGCGCAGCGCGCCGATATCAAGCTCACGCACGTGCCATACAAAGGCGCAGCCCCGGCCGTGCAGGACCTGGTGGGCGGGCAGGTTGCGGCGATGTTCGTGGACTTCGGCGCGGCCAAAGGGCACATCGGCGCCGGCACTCTGCGCGCCCTCGCCGTTTCGACCAAGGAGCGGCACCCGGCGTTGCCTTCGGTCCCCACGGTGGCCGAGTCAGGCCTGGAGAATTTCGAGGCGTTTTCTTGGATCGGGAGCATGGTGCCCGCGGGGACGCCGAAGGAAATCGTCTCCCGCCTGAACGCCGAGATCGTCAAGTCCGTCGCCTCGCCCGAGATGCAAAAGCAGTTCTCCGACTACGGCGTCCTGCCGATGACGAACACGCCCGAGCAGCACGCGCAATTCGTGAAGCAGGAAATCGAGCGCTGGGGCGGCATCGTCAAGACTCTGGGGTTGTCGCTGGATTAGCCATTGATCAGGCGACCGTTGCCTGCCATGGATCGACCACTGGCACGTTCAGGTCGCGGAAATGGCGCACGTTTCGCGTCGCGAGCGTCGCGCGCCGCGCAAGAGCGATACCCGCGATCTGCGTATCGCGCATGTCGACCGGCCGCCCGCGCTTTTGCCGGTCGGCCGCAAGCAACGCCGCCTCGTCTGCCGCCGCGCCGTCGAAATCGAGAACGCGGTCTTCCAGGTCGTCCTTGAGTAGGCGCTCGAAGGCGGCTTCCAGCGCCTTCATGCGCCTGCCTTTGGGGAGCAGGGCCAGGCCGAAGCGGGCTTCGAACAGCGTCACGCTCGTGATCCAGACCGATTCGGCCGGCTGCCGGTCGAGCCATGCCACCACCGGCGCTTCGGGCTTCTGGCGCATCAACGCCGAAAGTACGTTGGTATCGAGAACGATCACTCGTCAAAATCCGCGGAGCGCGCCGGCTGGCCGTGCAATTCCGGCAGGTCCGCTGTCAGGCCGATCTTTGCGAACCGCGCCGCGATGCGCGAACCCAGCCTGGGCGCCGGCCGGTTCGACTGCTTGAGGGCGTTGCGAAGAATGTGCCTCGCCTCTTCCTCCATGCTGCGCCCGTAGCGCTCGGCCCGCCGCTTGAGGCGCTGCTTTACGTCTTCTTCCAGGTCGCGGACGATGAATTGGGCCATGGCCGGCCTCCGGGAGCTTGATCAATTCGATATCATGATATCAAATCTTACTGGCCGGCGGCGGGCCGCACGTCGAGGTTGGCGGCGCGAAGGGCGCTCCCGCACTGGCGGACCGGCCCGGCCGGCAGCGGGCGCGTTTTTCCTGGCGCTTTTGTCACCCGCCCGCTTCGGCTATAATCCGCCCCCTCGCGCCCATAGCTCAGCTGGATAGAGTACTTGGCTACGAACCAAGGGGTCGGGAGTTCGAATCTCTCTGGGCGCGCCAGTTTTCACAGGCAGGGATGTCATGACCATTGACTATCAACCCTATATCGTTCGCGATCCCGCCATCTGTGGCGGTGTGCCGGTGGTCAAGGGCACTCGCGTTACCGTCCGCACCATCCTCGCGAGCCTCGCCGAGGGTATGAGCGTAGAAGAGATCGTCAGGGATTTCCCAACGCTCGATGTGCCCGCGGTACGCGCGGTCATCGCTTTCGCAGCGGTCTCCGCAGAGGAAGATTTGCCGGTTCCGCCTGCCCCGCTGCTTGCGTGAAGGTCAAACTCGACGAGAACATTCCTGAACGGCTGGCCGCTGTCCTGCAAAGTGCGGGACACGATGTAGACACGGTCGCCTCGGAAGGTTTGAAGGGTAAGCCGGATGGCGATGTCTGGCATGCCGCCCAGCGCGAAGAGCGGTTCCTGATCACCCAAGACCTCGATTTTTCTGATCTGCGCGAGTTCAAGCCTGGGGGTCACATGGGGATTCTGCTCGTGCGCTTGCGCGAGCCCGGAGCTGATGCGCTAGTGACCCGAATCAGTGACGTCGTTCGCGATGAGGGTCTCGAGTCGTTTTCACGGTGTTTCGTCGTGCTTACGGACCGTAAGTTGCGCATACGGCGGCCGTAGGCAGAGATACCGTTTCCGCATTCAATAAGATTTCCCGATGTGTAGCCTTAGGCAGTTGATTCCTACAAATTGACCAACACGGCCTGCAACGGCTACTGACCCTCACCGAAAGAAGGAACTCATGGACAAGATCGGATTCATCGGCCTCGGCCGGATGGGCAAGGGGATGGCGGCGAACCTGCGCAAGAAGGGCTTCGAGTTGATGGTGCTCGACATCAATGCCGCTCCGGTGGCGGAACTGGTCGCGTCAGGCGCTTCGGATGGCCAGAGTGTGGCGAAGGTCGCGCGCGAGTGCGGCGTGGTGATTACGATGCTTCCGAGCGCAGTCGAAGTAGAGCAGGTGGCGATGGGCGCCGACGGCATCTTCGCCAACGCCGGCCGAGGCAGCGTGCTGATGGACATGAGCACCATCGACCCCCTCGCGACGGACCGGTTGCAGGCCGCTGCATCGGCCGCCGGCCTTTCGGTGGTGGACGCGCCGGTCGGCCGGCTGGCCGAACATGCCGACCGTGGCGAATCGCTGTTCATGGTTGGCGCAAGCGACGCGGATTTCGCTCGCGTCAAGCCGCTGCTCGACGCCATGGGCACGGCGATCTACCACTGTGGCGGCGTCGGCACCGGCGGCCGCACCAAGCTGGTCAACAACTATGTAGCGGTGACGCTGACCCAGGTGAACGCCGAGGCCTTGGCGCTGTCCCAGCGCTTCGGTCTCGACATCACCAAGACCCTCGCCGTGCTGTTGGGTACCTCGGCGAACAACGGCCAGTTGCGGATGAACTTCCCAAGCAAAGTGCTGATCGGCGACACGTCGCCCGGCTTCACCATCGACCTGGCCCACAAGGACATGGGGCTGGTGATGGGCGCCGCGCACGCCGCCAAGGTGCCGATGCCGGTGGCCGCTGCAGTGTTCGAGTCCTACAGCCTGGCGCGTGCCGGCGACTACGGGCGAATCGACTTTTCGGGCATCGCCGATGCGGTCTGCGATCTGGCCAGGATTCCTCGCGCGCGGGTGCCCGCGGGCTGGAAACCTGCCTGACCGCGCAGACTTGCACAAGGAGTCCACGCAATGTTCGATCTGATCATCAGGAATGCCGAAGTCGCCGATGGCCTGGGCAATCCGCTGCGCCACGCCGACCTGGCCGTGAAGGACGGCCGCATTGCCGCCATCGGCCGTGACCTGGGTCAGGCGCGCGAGACCTTCGACGCCAGCGGCCTCGTGCTGGCGCCCGGGGTCATCGATGTCCACACGCACTACGACGCGCAACTCACCTGGGATTCGACCGCCTCGCCTTCGCCGGCCCTGGGGGTTACCACGGTGGTGATCGGCAACTGCGGCTTCGGCATTGCCCCCGCGACACCTGAAACACGCGACACGCTGCTCAAGAACCTTTCGGAGGTCGAGGCGATGTCCCTTGAGGCCCTTCGCGCAGGCGTCGACTGGCAGTTCGACGACTTCTCGAGCTACCTCGATTTCCTGTCGAGCCGTGGCGTCTATCCGAACGTGGCCTCGTTCTGCTCGCACTCGGCCTTGCGCACCGTCGTGATGGGAGACGCGGGATCCGAACGCGAATCGACCGCGGAGGAACTGGCGAGGATGTCGGCAATGTTCGATGACGCAATGAAGGCCGGCGCGATCGGCCTGGGTTCATCGACATTCGAGAACCACAATGGCTATGGCGGCATTCCGGTGCCCTCGCGGCTGGCCAGTGACGACGAGTTCCGCGCTCTGGCGCGTGTCGTGGCGCGGCATGGGCATGGCGTCACCATGGCCACCTGCGGCGAACGCTCGCCGATCGCCTTCTTGGAAGAACTGGCAGCGCTTTCCGGCCGGCCGGTGATTTACTGTCCGCTCCTCGACTATCCCACCCGGCCCGGGCACGCGCCGGGCATCTCGGCCGCCTGTGCGGACGCCCGAAGCCGTGGGCGCGCGGTTTACGCCCAGGCTTCGTGCCAGCCGCTCAACATGAACTTCACCCTGCTCAACGCTTATATGCTTCAGACGATTTCGCCGTGGCCGACCCATGGCGATGAGGCACGCCATCGCGCCCTGTTCTCCGATCCGGCGTTTCGCGCGGCATTCAAGCTTTCTCTTGCCACGCCGGTCGAGGGCGGCCGGATATTCAACGGCACCTGGCATCTGATGGAAGTGACCCTGTCGCCCAGCCAGAGCAGTCTGGAGGGCCGAACGATCGAGGAAATCGCCCGCGAGCGCGGCGTCGATCCGGTCGATGCCCTGCTCGATATCGGACTGGCCGACGACCTGCAGACCACTTTCATCGTGCGCCTGCTCAACGTGGACGAAAAGCGCGTGGGCGACCTGATTGCCGACGACGGCAACCTGATCAGCTTGTCCGACGCAGGCGCCCATCTCACCCTTTTCTGCGACGCCGGCTACGCCATGCACCTGCTTGGCCGGTGGGTCCGCGAACTTGGTCGATTCAGCCTGCCGCACGCCATCCGCAAGCTCACCAGCGACCCGGCGCAGGTCTACGGCATCCTCGACCGCGGCCGCATCGAAGTGGGCGCGTGGGCCGATCTGATGCTGTTCGATCCGAAGACCATCCATGTCGGCAAGGCGAGGCGGGTCGACGATCTCCCGGCGGGCGCCAGCCGCCTGGTCCGCAGCGCGCCAGGCCTGCACGGCGTGTGGGTCAATGGCACGCAAGTGTTCGACGGCAAGGACTACGTCAAGGTCAAGCCACCGGGCAAAGTGCTGCGCAAGTTCAGCAGCGAGAGGACGACGCTTGGAATGGGAGAGACGCTCAACGCCGGTTCCTGAGCACCGCCTCGTTCACGCAGTTGATCAGCGTCCCGTCCTTCAGATACCCGTAAACCGTCTCAATCGCCTTGCGCCGCATGTCGATCATCGAGTCGGGGCTGTAGTGTGCGGCGTGCGGGTTGAGAAGCATGCGGCCCCTCATCCACGGCTCGTTCGCCTGCCAGGCGGCCACCAGCGGGTCCTCGAGCGTCGCGGGCTCCTCGGGCAATGCATCGATGCCGAGCGCGGCGAGCCGTCCTGATTTCAGGCCGTCCCGCAGCGCGGCCGAATCGCAGATGGCCCCGCGCGCGGTGTTGATGAACCAGGCGCCCGGCTTCATTGCGCTCACCGCCGCTGCGTCGATCATGCAGCGCGTCTCGTCCGAGAGCGGCGCATGCAGCGAGATCACGTCGGCCATGCCCAGCAGTTCCTCGAGCGTTCGCGCGCGCCGGTAGCCGTAGGACAGCTCGGTGCCATTGGGGCGATAGGGGTCGAAAAACGCGACGCTCATCCCGAAGGCGCTTGCGCGGAGTGCCGCAGCAGTGCCAATGCGGCCCAGGCCGATGACGCCGAAGCACAGGCCCCGCAGGCGGCGCGAGGTGACGTTGTTCATGTAAGCCCAACCCGTTTTGAGGTCGGCGCGCAGCGCGGTATCAAGCGCAGCAGTGCCGCGGGCCAGAGTGAGCATGAGGGCGATTGCGGTGTCCGCGACATCGGTGGTGCCGTAGTCGGGCACGTTGCAAACGGCAATGCCCGCCGCGCCGCAGGCCTCCAGGTCGACAGTGTCGAAGCCCACGCCGGCTCGAACGACGATGCGGGTGCGGTGCAGATGCGGGACGACTTGCGAATCGATCGGCACTCGCGAGACGATGATGGCATCGCACGTCTCCCAGGCCTTGCGCTCGATGGCCTCGAAGCTCGCTTTTCGGGGATTGAGCAAGACGGTGTGCGGGCCGGCGACCTCGCGTTCGATGTCCTGGTGCTCGGCCCGGCTGTCGGGAAAAAGGATGGTGAAGGGCGGTTGGGACTTGGGTACGGGCTGCGGCACGTTGTACTCCTGCAGTTACTTCACGAATGATTGATCGAAACCTTGAAGACTAATCGAAACGGCATCCAACCCGGGGTTGCCTGCGTGGCGCGGCGAAACAGCCTTTCGAAACCAGCTCACCTGACCGCATCCTCGGCTACCATTTGACCGCAAACGAGGGGGCGCGATGAACAGACGCAGCTGGCTGGTCCTGCTTGCGTGCGCAGCGACCGGCGCATTCGCGCCGCAGGCTGCGAACGCCCAGGCTTATCCGGACAAGCCGGTCCGGTTGATCAATCCCAATCCCGCCGGCGGGACGGCCGACTTCCTGGCCCGCGTAGTGGGCGATGAGCTCTCCAAGGGATTGGGCCAGTCCGTCGTCGTCGAAAACCGGCCGGGCGCCGGCAGCACTGTGGGGACCGAAGTTGGCGCAAAGGCCGCGCCCGACGGTTACACGCTGATGATCACCTCGAGTCCCTTGTTCGGCGTCGTGCCGCTGCTTTATTCCAAGCTGGGCTTCGACCCGTTCAAGGATTTCTCTTCGGTGATGGTGCTGGCGTCGTTCAACAACGTCATCGTCGTCCACCCCGACCTCAAGGCGTCGAGCCTGAAGGACCTGATCGCCCTGGCCCGGGCGGAGCCCGGCAAGCTGACGTACGGCTCGACCGGGAGCGGGACGACGACCCACCTGTCGGGCGAGCTGTTCAAGTCGATGACGGCCACCGAC
>CANKMT010000016.1 GCA_947482825.1 Betaproteobacteria bacterium
ATGCCGCGCATTGCGCAGATGGCGGCAATGTCGCCGCCCATCACGCCAGCGCCTACGACGTGCACGTGCTTGGCCACAAAGTCCGAGTCCTTGCCGAGGGCCTTCAGCCTTTCCTGCAGGAAGAAGATGCGGATCAGGTTCTTGGTGGTCGGATGCGCGAACAACGCGTTGATCGAGTACGGTGCCGCAGTTTGTGATGCGGGCTCGATGAACGGGTTGCCGTCATGCTTTTGCCAGAGGTCGAGGATCGCGTAGGGCGCCGGGTAATGCTCTTGCCGCGCGCGCTTGGCGACCTGTTTTCTCGCCTGCGACACGACGAATCCGCGCAGCGGGCCGAGCATCATGCGCTGCATGAAGGCGAGTTCCTTCCGCGGCTTGGCCTCCAAGGTGACCATGCGCGCGGTGTTCTCCAGCACACGCAATGGCACCGACTGGTCGGCCAGGCCCGCGCGCTTGGCGCGTCCGGCGTCGAGGGCTTTGCCGGTGAGAAGCATGTCGAGCGCAGCCGCCGGGCCGATCTTCTTCGGCAGCCACTCGATGCCGTGCCATGCGGGCACGATGCCGAGCATGACTTCCGGAAACGCGAAGCGCGTGGCCGGGTCGTCCAGGGCCACGATGTAGCGGCAGGCCAGCGCGAGTTCCAGCCCGCCGCCCATGCAGTAGCCGTTCACCATCGCAGTCGTCGGGAATGGCAGGTCGTGCAGTTTTTGGAAGACATCCCAGCCTGCGCGCACGAAATCGAGGGCGTCCGCGGGCGTCGCGAATTTTGTGAATGCCTCGACGTCCGCTCCGGCGATGAAGGAGGTCTTGGCCGAGCGGACGATCAGGCCCTTGGGCGACTGCGCTTTGATTGCGTCGAGCGCGGCCGAGAGCTCATCGATCGCCTCGCGCGAAAACGTGTTGGTCGATTCGCCCTGCTTGTCGAACGTGAGCCAGACGAGGCCTTGGGCGTCCTGCTCGTGGCGCCAGTGCTTGAAGAGTGTGTTGGTGTCTGCGCGATCCATGGTCACAGTGCCTCGACTAACATTGCGCCGCCGAGGCCGCCGCCGATGCAGATGCTGGCGATACCGCGCTTCGCGTTGTTGCGTTTCAGGACTTTGAGCAGGTGCAGGACGATCCGCGCGCCGGAGGAGCCGACCGGGTGGCCGAGCGCCACCGCGCCGCCGTCGACGTTGAGTTTCGATTCGTCGACGGCACCCATTGCGCCATCGAGGCCGAGCTGCTCCTTGCAGTATTTCTCGTCCTTCCACGCGGCGATGCAGCCAAGCACCTGCGCGGCGAAGGCCTCGTTGATTTCGATGTAGTCGAGGTCCTGGAGGCCGAGGTTGTTGCGCTTCAGGATCGGTGTTGCCGCATGCACCGGGCCGAGGCCCATCTGCGCGGGGTCGAGCCCCGCCCATTCGGTGTCGACGATCTGGCCGATCGGCGTGAGATCGTGCCGCTTGAGCGCCTCCTCGTCGGCGAGCAGCACCCAGGCCGCGCCATCCGTGATCTGCGAGGAATTCCCCGGCGTGACGTTGCCGAACTTGCGGTCGAAAAAGGGCTTGAGCTTGGCGAGGTTTGCAACCGACGAGTCGCGCCGCACGCCGTCGTCCAGCGAGTACGCATTGCCGGCGCTGTCGTAGACCGCCTCGACTTCGCCGCCGCCCGGGGCAAGGTAGCCGGCGTCCTGCGCCGCGGCCACGCGCAGGTGCGAACGCACCGAGAATTCGTCCATCTGCGCCCGCGTGATGCCGAAGCGGTGCGCGAGATTCTCAGCGGTTTGGCCCATCAGCAATCCAACCATGGGATCGGTGAGGCCTTTCATGATCGCGATGACCGGCGCGAGATAGCCGAGCTTGAGCTTGGCAAGCTGGGAAACCCTTTGCCCGGTCGATTTCGCGGCGTACCAGTTGGCGAGCCAAAGCACCATCGCGTCCGAGAAGAGGAGCGGCGCGCGGGAGAGCGCGTCGCTCCCGCCCGCCATCACGAGGTGCGAGCGCCCGGCGAGGATGTTGTTGATGCCGGAATCGATCGCCTGCATGCCGGAGGCGCAGTTGCGCATCACGGTCCAGCCGGGCACTTTCTGGCCGCATCCCATGCGCATTGCGACGACGCGGCCGATGTTGACTTCGTCGGCGGAGGGCGATGCGCAACCGAGGATCACCTCGTCGAGTTCGGTCGGCGAGAACGCCTGCCGCATGAGCAACGCGCGCCCGGACTGCGTGGCGAGGTCGCCTGCCGAGAACGGCCCGGGCTTGTTGCGGGCCTTGAGGAACGGCGAGCGTGCGCCGTCTACGATGAAGATCGGTCTGGATAGTGCGCTGGCCATGGCCGGCTCCCCCTTATGGAATTGCTGTAACGCGCGGTGTCCCGCGCCCCGTGCACTGATGCGCCAAGCCGCGCCCGGTCAGGCCGCCCTGGCGATGGCCGGCCGGCTGTCTTCGAGCCTGGCGAGCGTTTCGGCGCGGCCGAAGTCCTGCGGGAAATCGTCGACTTTGATCACGCCCTTGCGCAAGGTTTCCTTCTTCTGCCAGAGCGTGAACTCTTCGGCGCTGATGAAGCCTTTGTCGCGGGCGAGAGTTGCGAGGTCATCCTGCATGCGGCGCTCGAGCTTGCCGGACCTGACCGCCTCGCGCAGCTTCTTTTCGATCGGCTCGCAGGCGATCGTGGCGAGGAATGCGGCCTCGAGCTGCCCGGTGGGGTCGGCTTCGGACTTGGACAGGTACATGCCCGTGGTCAGGCGGTCGCGTGCGGCGGAAGGCGCGAGCAGCAGCGAGGCGCACTGGTGGTTCAACTCGTCGGAGGGCGGCGCGAAGCGCCTTCCAAGCGGGAACAGCACGACGCGCAGACCCGCGGCCACGACACGGCTTGGGAAGTTGGCGATCACCCCGTCGAGCGCCTGCTGCGCCTGGTAGAGGATGTCCTGCATCGCGTAGTGCACCATCGGGAGGTCTTCGGCGGGACGGCCGGTGTCCTCGAACCGCTTCAACGTCGCGCTGCCCAGATAGAGCATGGAAAGGGCGTCGCCAAGGCGACCGGAAATCTTTTCCTTTCTCTTGAGCGCGCCACCCAGAACCAGCATCGACACATCCGCGAGGAATGCAAACGCCGCCGAGATCCGCGAGAGATCCTTGTAGTACCCGCGCGTTTCGGGCGCCGCGAGCTCGGGCGCCGAAGCGAAAGCCGATCCGGTCAGCGCGTGGAAGAACGCGCGCAGCTGGTTGCCCGCGGTGTGGACGATGTGCCCGGAGAGCGCGCGGTCGAATTCGATCGAGCCGGCCGCACGGTCTTCGTTCTTGGCCGCGAGCATTTCGCGCAACACGTAGGGATGGCATCGGATCGCGCCCTGGCCGAACACGATCAGGGTGCGCGTGAGAATGTTGGCGCCCTCCACCGTGATCCCGACCGGGATCACCTGGTAGCCGCGGCCGACCCAGTTGTTGGGCCCCAGGCAGATGCCCTTGCCGCCATGGATGTCCATTGCGTCGTCGACGACCTTGCGCACGCGCTCGGTCATGTGCAGCTTCATGATCGCGGAAACCACCGAGGGCTTTTCGCCGGCGTCTACCGCGCCTGCCGTCATGATTCGCGCGGCATCCATCATGTAGGCGTTGGCGCCGATGCGCCCGAGCGCTTCCTCGACGCCTTCGAGCTTGCCGATCGGCGTCCTGAATTGGCTCCTCACGCGGGCATAGGCGCCCGTGTAACGCGCCATCGCCTTGGCTCCACCCACCGAAGAGGTCGGCAGCGAGATCGCGCGGCCCGCGGCGAGGCAGTTCATGAGCATCATCCAGCCTTTGCCGGCGTACTCGCGTCCGCCGATGATCCACTCCAGCGGCATGAACACATCCTTGCCCGAGTTCGGTCCGTTCTGGAACACCGCGTTCAGCGGCAGGTGGCGGCGGCCGATATTCACCCCCGGAGTGTTGGTCGGAACAAGCGCGCACGTGATGCCGAGGTCCTCACGTCCGCCGAACTGCGCACCAAGCAGCTTTTCCGGGTCGTAGAGGCGAAACGCGAGGCCCAGCAGCGTGGCCACCGGCCCGAGCGTGATGTAGCGCTTGTCCCAGGTGACGCGCATGCCGAGCGTTTCCTTGCCTTGCCACATTCCCTTGCAAACGATGCCGAAGTCGGGAATCGAGGCGGCATCCGAACCCGCTTCCGGGTTCGTGAGCGCAAAGCATGGAACCTCCTGTCCCCTGGCCAGGCGCGGCAGGTAATAGTTCTTCTGTTCTTCGGTCCCGTAGTGCAGCAGCAACTCGGCGGGTCCGAGCGAATTGGGCACCATCACGCTGACCGAGGCGGCGTTCGAGCGGGTCGCGAGTTTCATGACCACGGCCGAGTGGGCGAGGGCCGAGAACTGCAGCCCGCCGTACTTCTTCGGGATGATCATGCCGAGGAAGCCCTTGTCCTTGATGTATTGCCAGACCTGGGGCGGCAGGTCGTAGCTCTCGTGCGTGATCTCCCAGTCGTTGGTCATCGCGCAAAGCTCTTCGCAGGGGCCGTCGAGGAAGGCCTGTTCTTCGGCCGTCAGGCGCGCTTCCGGCGTGCGCAACAGCTTGTCCCAGTCGGGTTTGCCGGAGAACAGGTCGCCGTCCCACCAGACCGTGCCGGCGTCGATCGCTTCCTTCTCGGTCTGCGACATGTCCGGCAGGATGCGCCGGTACAACGAGAGGACCGGATTGCTGAAGACCGCGCGCCGCAGTGGAGGCACCAGGGCGATGGCCGCAAGGATTGCAACGATGATCAGGATGGCTGTCATGGACGTCTCCTTCGAGGATGGCTTGAACGCGCTGCTTATCGGCTCTTAGGCGGCCTTGCGGACGGTATTCGACGACGAGCCGGGCATCGGGGCGAGCAGCCCGGCAATAAGGAACTGGACGAGGCGCTCCTGCAGCGCTCGCGAATCGTGGCGGTCTTCGGGCTTGAAGCCGGCGATGAGCTGCACCGTGTCGGTGGCCGCGAGCGTGTACGAAAGCGTGCCGAACATGAAGTGCATGCGCCAGAACAGTTCCCCGCTTGGCAGTTCGGGCAGCGCCCTTGCAAAGGCGGCCTTGAAGCGCTCCATCGTGCCGGCATACATGCCGCCGATCAAGGTACGGATCGGCTTGGACGGTTCGGTGTACGTACGGCCTAGCAGGCGCACGAAATTGCGCCCGCCGTTCCTGCTGTCCTCGATCATCGATAGCGATTCGCCAATGAAGGCGCGGATGATCGCTTCGGGCGACAGGGGCTTGCCGCGGGCCTCTTTCTCGAGGCGGTCGAGTTCCGCGAGGCGGGCCGCGTTCATGGGGTCGAGGCGCCGCTGGAAGACCGCTTCGATCAGCGCGTCCTTGGAGCCGAAGTGGTAGTTGACTGCGGCGAGGTTCACGCCGGCTTTGGTGGTCAGCAGGCGCATCGAGGCGCCTTCGAATCCGTGCTGCATGAACAATTCTTCTGCGGCATCGAGGATGCGGCGGCGGGTTTCGTGCTGGGGTTTTACGGCGCGTAGCGTCATGGGAGATCGGCAACGGAGTGGTTGATATTTCAAACGAACGTTTGAATCATACTGATTGCGTCGAACCCGGTCAATCCCCGCGGGATGGAGAGACCGCTTAGTCGTCCAGCCCGGTCATGCCCTTGCGGTGCGCCAACAACTTCGAGCCGGCGATCCGAAAGGCTACTTTGCCCGGCCAGGCGAGAGTCCCCGCCTGCCTGCGGCTGAAAAGGATGCCGTCGGTGCGGGCGAGGATCTGTGTCCTTGCCTTGGGTCCGCGCGGATCCATCGGATCGATCACTTCGCACACCGCCATGCCTCTGCGCACGCGGGCACCCTTGGCGAGGTGGTACACGAGGATTCCGGGCTTCGGGCAGTAGCCCACATCCATGCCGCCGATGGGCGTCGCCGCGGTCTTGAGCCTGGGCAGCGGCCCCGCACGGCCGGCAATCAACCCGCGACGCACGAGAAAGCGATAGAGGTTGAGCGCATCCGATTCGCCAAGGGCGTGGCTGACCTCATGCTGGCTGCGATATTCGACAGTGGCCGCAAGGCACGCCTGCGGGATGTTTGCGCCGGGAAAGCGTTCGGCCAGCCTCGACCACAAAGCACTATTGGCGCCGAAGAAAGTGAGGGTCGTTGGGTAGGGATCGTTGTACATGGTCGCGTCGACGCGCAGATCGGCGGCCAGCGCCTGTGCAGCGCCCGGCCAGTCACGGCGCGAGATAAACAGGTGGAGGATGGCCTCCGAGTCGCAGTGCAGGTCGAGCACGATGTCGGCATCGACCGACAGTTTCATCATTTCGGTCCTGAGCACCTGCAACTCGTTGACCGGTTTCATGGCGCGGAGCGCAGCCAGGGCGGCTGCGCGGATCATCGCGATGTTGTCGCGCGCGTTCCGCCCGAGATTGGCGCCAACGCGGTCGGCCACGGCGCCCGAAAGGTCGTGCCAGTTGCGGTTGAAGTTTTCGCGGCCGAAGAAATCGTACCGGCCCAGGTGGTTGTTAAAGCTCACCTGCGACATCCCGATCGGGTTGACTGCCGGCACCACCACGATTTCGCCCTTGATCCTGCCGAGCCGGTCCGCCTCTGCCAGCATCGGCATGAGGTGGTGCAGCGCCATGGCGCCGGGGAATTCATTGGCGTGGATGGCTGCTTGGAGATACGCCTTGGGACGCGCGCCGGATTTGCCGAAGCGGTGAAAAGCAATGACCCGTTGGGTGCCGGGTGTCATCGAGGGCAGGGCTATCAATCCTTTCAGGCGGGCCAAGGTATCTCCTAAGTTCTGGATGGCAAGATCGATTTTCGGGAAAAGCCGATTCGGAACTGCCTGCGCCGGATCACTGAATCACCTCGTCCGCGCGCAGCAGCACCGACTGCGGGATCGTGGGTGCAAGGGCCTTCGTAGTCTTGCGATTAATGACCGGTTCGAATGCAGTGGGCTGCTCCACCGGCAGGCATGGAGCCCCGTTCAACCCAAGCCGGGAGTCAGTCTACGCCCTCAGCGGCGGGCAAGGTTCGGACCAGGATTTTCGATCGAGCATTGCTTTGGGACCGGAAGGGGTGCTGTGGATGCAGGAAGATCCGGCTACCGCGTTTCGAATAGATGGATATAATCGAAACATAAAAACGGCCTAGAAAGGAGATTTCGCATGCGTCCAACAACTGCTGCACCACCGCGTACCAAACGCGCGCCAGCCCTGCGAGGGGCTTGCGAGAAATCCGCTCGCTCTGTCGTTTCGGTTATCCGTCGTACAACCGCGGGCAAGACATCTCCCGCTGCCCTGATCGACCTGGTCGATTCGCTGACCGGCGTTATCGAGCGGACAGCGGAATTGCTCCTCGCCGGCAAACACGTCCGTGTCGTCGAGGACGATGAAGCCATGACTACCCAGAATGCGGCGGACCTCCTCAATGTCTCGCGCCCTCATCTGGTCAAGTTGCTCGAGACGGGACAAATTCCCCAGCTACCCAAAGTAGGTCGCCATCGTCGCGTTGCCCGGGTTGCCGTGCTCAAGTACAAGCGTGCCCGGGATGCGCAGCGCGAATCGGCGCTCAAGAAACTAGCCGCTCTCTCGCAACGCCATCGTCTCGGCTATTGACGGTGCCGCCGGTTGTCGTGCTGGATGCCTGTGTCCTCTATCCGGCAGCACAGCGCGACCTCTTCATGTGGCTGGCGGCGGGAGGCGCGATTCGCGCGCATTGAACGAACGAAATCCACGACGAGTGGATACGCAATGTCGAGCGCGACTTCGGTGTTGCAGGCAGCGTTCTGGATCGCGTGCGCAAGCTTATGGATCGGGCGGATGGCGACGCGTTGATCGGCAGATATCGCCAGCACGAGCGATTGTTTCCAAGAACCGATGCCAAGGATCGTCATGTCGCCGCGGCTGCGGTCGCCGCGCGCAAGCGCTCGGGTGCCGACATCGTCACCATCATCACCTGGAATCTCGCGGATTTCGATCGAACTGAACTAACGCAGGCCGGAGTGGCAGCCGAGAATCCGGATGATTTCCTGTATCGCCTGCTTGCAGATTCACCGGCAATGGTCTTTGCGGCATTCACGCGAATGCGCGACAACCTCCGGAACCCTTCCAAAACGACACGGGAGTGTGCGGACACGCTTGCCGGACAAGGATTGAAGAGGTTTGCGCGGACGATCTCGGCAATGCTCGAATGATCCGGTGGCATCTGGGCCGCAGGGTGCCCGGGCCCGCCGAGCGGAGCCCGCCTGTGCAAGCCCCCGAACCTCCGCGCAGGCAGTCAGTCGGTCTTTCGCAGTCCGGAGAGCAGGTATACCATCGCTTCGGCTCCGGCGTCTGCCACGCTGGGTGAGTGGCGCATTCGAGGCAGTCAACAACTGCTCGCGAGGGAGAACTCCGTGAACGAAAATGAACTTCGGTCGCTGATCGACGCTGTAAAGGCTCGCCGGCTTACGCGACGCCGCTTCGTGCAGATCGTGGCCGGCGTGGGCCTCACCGCCCCGATGGCCACCCAGCTGCTCACCTGGTCCGGTGTGGCCCACGCGCAAGCGAAATCCGATTACAAGGCCACGAAGCGTGGCGGCGGCGGCCCGCTCAAACTGTTGTGGTGGCAGGGCGCCACGCTCCTCAATCCGCATTTCGCGGTGGGCACAAAGGACCAGGAGGGCTCGCGCATTTTCTACGAGCCGCTCGGTGCATGGGATACGGATGGCAATCTGGTGCCCATTCTGGCCGCCGAGGCTCCCAGCCTGCAGAACGGCGGCCTGGCGGCCGACGGCAAGTCGGTCATCTGGAAGCTGAAGAAAAACGTGCGCTGGCACGACGGCAAGCCGTTCACCGCGGACGACGTGCTGTTTACCTGGGAATACGCCTCCGACCCCGCCACTGCCGCGGTGACCACGGGCAGCTACAAGGACGTCAAGGTCGAGAAAATCGACAGTCACACGGTGCGTGTGCTGCTGCCCAAGCCAACCCCGTTCTGGGCCGACGCATTCGTCGGGACCCGCGGGATGATCCTCCCCAAGCACCTGTTCGACGCCTTCAAAGGCGACAAATCGCGCGATGCGCCAACCAACCTGAAGCCGGTGGGCACCGGCCCGTACAAGTTCACCGACTTCAAGCCGGGCGACATGGTGCGCGGGCAGATCAACATGGACTATCACGAGCCCAACCGCCCGTTCTTCGACTCGATCGAGATGAAAGGCGGCGGCGACGCGGTGTCGGCGGCGCGCGCGGTGATGCAGACCGGTGAGTTCGACTACGCCTGGAACATGCAGGTCGAGGATGAGATCCTGCTGCGCCTGGAAAAAGGCGGCAAGGGCCGCGCCAGCATTGTGCCGGGCGGAAACATCGAGCACATCCAGCTCAATACCACCGATCCGTGGACCGAAGTCGAGGGTGAGCGCGCGAGCGCGAAGTCCAGGCACCCGACGTTGTCGGACCCGGCGGTGCGCGATGCGTTGAATCTGCTGGTCGATCGCCAGGCGGTGCAGGATCACATCTACGGCCGCACCGGCATTGCGACACGCAACTTTCTCAACAATCCGGAGCGCTTCCGCTCGAAGAACGTCAAATTCGAATTCAACGTCGACAAGGCCAACCAGGTGCTCGAGACCGCGGGCTGGAAGAAGGGCGCCGACGGCATACGCGCCAAGGACGGCAAGAAGCTCAAGTTCGTGTTTCAGACTTCGATCAACGGGCCGCGCCAGAAGACACAGGCGATCGTCAAGCAGGCCTGCCAGAAGGCCGGCATCGACATCGAGGTGAAAGCCGTTACGGCGTCGGTGTACTTTTCCTCGGACGTGGCGAACCCCGACACTTACACCAAGTTCTTCTGCGACATCCAGATGTACACCACGACGATGACGCAGCCCGATCCGGAACTGTTCATGGATCAGTTCACGTCCTGGCAGTTCTCCACCAAGGAGAACAAGTGGCAGGGGCGCAACATCACGCGCGTGCGCAGCGACGAATACGACAAGACCTATCGCGCGGCCGAAGGCGAGCTCGACCCGGTGAAGCGTGCCGCGATGTTCATGCGCCTGAACGACATCGCAGTCGAATTGAGGGCGGTCATTCCGGTGGTGTTCCGGCCGCGCGTGGCGGCGATCTCCAACAAATTGCGCGCACCGCTTTCAGGCTGGGACAACGATCTGTGGCTGCTGAAAGACTGGTACCGCGAGGCATGAGAGGGTAGGGCGATGGGCAAGTACGTTCTGCGGCGCCTGCTCATCGCCATCCCCAGCCTGATCGGGATCAGTATTGTCCTGTTCACCGTGGTCGCGCTCGCGCCCGGCGATCCGTTCGAGGAACTGGCCACCAATCCCAACATTCCGGCCGAGGTGCGCGCCAATCTGCGCCTCAAGTTCGGTCTCGATGATCCGGTTGCGGTGCGCTACGTGCGCTGGTTCACATCGATGCTGCAGGGCGACTGGGGGTTTTCGTTCGTCAGCCGCGTGGATGTGGATACGCTGATCCTGCAGCGCATTCCGGTCACGCTGCTGGTGATCGGCTCCTCGCAACTGCTGGCGCTGTTGATCGCGCTGCCGGTAGGCGTGTACGCCGCGACGCGGCCCTACTCGGTCTTCGACCAGATCGCCAACACCCTGGCCTTTATCGGGTTTTCGCTGCCGACTTTCTTTACCGGCATCCTGCTGATCCTGGTGTTCAGTATTTGGCTTGACTGGCTGCCGTTCGTGTATCGCGCCGACATCGCCTCGACCGGCTGGCGCTGGGTCTGGGATCACTTCAAGCAGGCGATCATGCCGGTCGCCGTGCTCGGCCTCGCACAGGGCGGGTCCTGGACCCGTTACGTGCGTGCCGCGGTGCTCGATGTGATCCGCTTGGACTACGTCACCACGGCTCGCTCCAAGGGGCTCTCCGAGCGTGTCGTCGTGGTGAAGCACGTGGTGCGCAACGCGCTGATCCCGGTCGCGACGCTGGTGTTTCTGCAGATGCCGGCAATATTCGGCGGTGCGATCATTACCGAACAGATCTTCCGTGTGCCGGGTATCGGGTCGCTGCTGATCAGCGCGATCCTCGCCAACGACACACCGGTGATCATTGCGGTCACCTTCGTGTTGTCCTGCCTCGTGGTCCTGTGCAATTTCACTGCCGACGTCATCTATGGCTGGCTCGATCCCCGCATTTCCTACCGCTAACGCGCTGTCCGACGCCGCGGCGCGGGCACTCCCGGTTACGCCGGGCGCGGAAGCATGGCGACGCTTTCGCCGCCATCGCCTCGCGCTCGCCGGCGCAGTGATCCTCGGCATCCTGGTGTTCGGCGTGCTGTTCGGACCCTGGCTGTGGCCGGTTCCGATCAACGAGATCGACTTCGGCGCGAAACTGAAGACGCCCTCCTGGCAGCACCCGTTCGGCACCGACGATCTGGGCCAGGACCTGCTCGCGCGCATGCTCTACGGCGGGCGGATCTCGCTTGCCGTGGGCGTGGCCGCGATGCTGATCGCGGTGATTGTCGGCACGTTCGTGGGCGCGGTCGCGGGCATGTCGCGTGGCAGGGTCGACATCGCGCTGATGTGGATCACGGATCTGTTCCTTTCGCTGCCGCAGATTCCGCTCCTGTTGCTCATCATCTATCTGTTTCGCGACTCGCTGAAAGTCTGGGTGGGACCGGAAGCCGGCGTGTTTGTCCTGGTGGTCGCCGTGGTCGGGGGTTTTCGCTGGATGCCGGTCGCGCGCCTCGTGCGCGCACAATTTCTGTCCTTGCGCGAGAAGGAGTTCGTCGAAGCGGCGCGCGCGCTCGGTGCGACGACCAGCCGCCAGGTGGTGCGCCACATCCTGCCCAACTCGCTTGGCCCCGTGATCGTGGCGGGTACCATCGACGTGGCCGCTGCGATCATCGCCGAGTCAACGCTGTCGTTCCTCGGTTTGGGATTTCCGCCCGATATCCCCAGTTGGGGGCGCCTCTTGTTCGACGCCAAGGACTACCTCGACATCGCCCCGCACTGGGCATTATTTCCCGGTGGTGCGATCTTCCTTGCTGTGCTGTCGATCAGTTTCTTTGGCGACGGGCTGCGCGATGCGCTCGATCCGCGCAAGGTGATGTAGGTGGCGGCGCATCCCCCTTCCGCGCAATCTCCTCCAACGTCGCACCTGCTCGAGGTCCGTGGGCTCAAGACACAGTTCGCCACCGATCACGGCACGATTCACGCCGTCGACGGGGTGGATCTGTACATCGACCGCGGCGAGACGCTCGGCGTGGTCGGCGAATCGGGCTGCGGCAAGAGCGTGACCGCGATGTCGGTGATGAAGTTGATTCCCACCCCGCCGGGACGTATCGCCGCCGGCGAGATCATCTGGGAAGGCCGCGACCTCGTTCCGCTAGATTCGGCCGAGATGTGCAAGCTGCGCAGCAAGGAAATCGCCATCGTGTTCCAGGAACCGATGACCTCGCTCAACCCGGTCTATCCAATCGGCGAGCAGATCGCCGAGTCGATCGAGCTGCACCAGGGGCTCACCCGGCGCGAGGCGCTTGACCGGGCGATCGAGATGTTGAGTCTGGTTCGTATCGCGGATCCCCAGCGCAGGGTGCGCGACTATCCGCACCAGTTCTCGGGCGGCATGCGCCAGCGCGTCATGATCGCGATGGCCCTGTCGTGCAACCCCAAACTGTTGATCGCGGATGAACCCACCACCGCGCTCGATGTGACCATCCAGGCGCAGATCCTCGATCTCCTCGCGGAACTCCAGGCGAAGTTGGGCATGGCGGTGATGCTGATCACGCATGCGATGGGCGTGGTCGCGGAAACCGCCCAGCGGGTCGTCGTCATGTACGGCGGCAAGGTCGTCGAGGAGGCGAGCGTGGAAGATCTGTTCGGTCAACCCCTGCACCCCTATACCCAGGGCCTGATCCGCTCGATTCCGCGGATCGATACCGCAGCGACCGAGAAAAAGCGCCTCGAGGTGATCGGTGGGACCGTGCCGAACCTGCTCGACCCGGCGCCCGGGTGCGGGTTTGCGCCGCGCTGTCGTTTCGTGCGCGCCGAGTGCACCGAGCGCACGCCGCCGTTGCGCACGGTGCGCTCCGGCCACAAAGTCGCCTGCGTGCTGGTGGACGGGTGACGATGGCCGAACCGCTGCTGCGCGTAGAGAACCTCGTCAAGCACTTCCCGGTGAAGGGCGGGTTCTTCTCGCGCGAGGTGGATCACGTGCGTGCCGTCGACGGCGTGAGCTTGCATATCGATGCGGGCGAGACCCTCGGTCTGGTGGGTGAGTCCGGCTGCGGAAAATCCACCAGCGGCCGCTGCATCCTGCGGCTGATCGAGCCGACCTCGGGTGAAGTCTGGTTTGAGGGAAAGAATGTCACCGCGATGCAAGCCGATGCGCTGCGGCTCGTGCGCCGCGACATGCAGATCATCTTTCAAGACCCCTACGCCTCGCTGAATCCGCGCATGACCGTGGGCGCGATCGTCGGTGAGGCACTGACCATCCATGCGCTGGCCGACACTGCGAAGGCCTACGACGACCGGGTGGTCGACCTGCTTGAGACCGTGGGCCTGCACGCCGATCACCGTCTGCGTTACCCGCATGAATTCTCAGGCGGCCAGCGCCAGCGGATCGGCATCGCGCGCGCCCTGGCGGTGTCGCCCAAGCTGATCATCTGCGACGAGCCGGTCTCTGCCCTGGACGTCTCGGTGCAGGCACAGGTCATCAACCTGCTCGAGGACTTGCAGCAGAAATTCAACCTCACCTACCTCTTCGTCGCGCACGACCTGTCGGTGGTCGAACACATCAGCACCCGCGTCGCGGTCATGTACCTGGGCCGGATCGTCGAGATCGCATCCGCGCGCGATCTGTACACCGCGCCCAAGCACCCCTACACCGAAGCCCTGCTCTCGGCGGTGCCGATCCCGGACCCGAAGGTGAAGAGGAAGCGCATCGTGCTCGAAGGCGATGTGCCCAATCCGATCAAGCCGCCTGCGGGCTGCCACTTTCATCCGCGCTGCCCGCGCGCGGAAGAACGTTGCAAGAGCGAAGCGCCGCTGCTGCGCGAGATCGCGCCGGGGCGCGTTTCAGCCTGTCATTTCTCGGCCTGAGCCGGGTTCTGGACCGGGAGGCGGGATCGATGGACACGACGAAGGCGCACCGGCTGGACCGGCTGATCGCAGCGGAATTGCCGTGGTTGCGCACCGACGCGGAGCTGAAGGCGTTCGAGGCCGTGCCCTACGCCGAGCGCATCGCGTGCCAGTATCTACAAGGACGTGCACGAGCGGCTCGACCCGTTCGCGTTGCGGCACGAAATACAATGGGGTTGAGGCGATCGGGGGCCAGTCCGGATGGAGTCGGCCTCCAACTCCGGCCGAGCAGCCCATATCGGCGATAATCGGGGTATGTCAGCAGTACACCCCGTTTCCCCGGAAGTTCCCCCCGCCTCAAGCTCGTCCCTGCAGCAGCCGCGCCGCAGCGAATGGCGCACGGTCGCCGGCCTGCTCCCCTATCTGTGGGACTACCGCTGGCGCGTCGGCCTTGCCCTAATCCTGCTGGTCGCGGCCAAGCTGGCCAACGTCGGCGTGCCGCTGGTGATGAAGCAGATCGTCGACGACCTCGATCCGAGGCTTGCGGTGATCGCGGTGCCGTTGGCGCTGCTCGCGACCTACGGCATCCTGAGATTCATGACCACGCTGTTCGCCGAATTGCGCGACGTGGTCTTCGTGCGTGTCGCGCAGCGCGCGATCCGTCGTGTGGCGCTGGGGGTGTTCCGCCACCTGCACGACCTGTCCCTGCGATTCCACCTCGACCGGCAGACGGGCGGAATGACGCGCGACATCGAGCGCGGCACGCGCGGCATTTCGACGCTCCTTTCATACCTCATCTTCTCGATCATCCCGGTGATCCTGGAGTTCGCTCTGGTGGCCGCGGTGCTGCTCGCGAAGTTCGACTGGCGCTTCGCCGCGATCACATTCGGCGCGGTGGCGGCGTACATCACCTACACGTTCTTCGTTTCTGAATGGCGCATCGAGATCAGGAAGCACGCCAACGAGCTCGACTCGAAGGCCAACACCCGCGCGATCGACAGCCTGCTCAACTACGAGACGGTCAAGTACTTCGGCAACGAGGAGTTCGAGGCGCGCCGCTACGACGAGAGCCTGCAGCGCTACGAGGCCGCCGCGGTGAGGAACGAGATGTCGCTCGGCCTGCTCAATATCGGGCAAAGCCTGATCATCGCCGTGGCGGTGACCGCGCTCATGTGGCTCGCGGCCGGCGGGGTGGCCGAGAAGAAGCTCACGCTCGGCGACCTCGTCCTGATCAACGCGCTCCTCATCCAGCTGTACGTTCCGCTCAACTTCCTCGGCATGGTGTACCGCGAGATCAAGCAGTCGCTCGTCGACATGGACAAGATGTTCAACCTGCTCTCGCAGAACCTCGAAGTGCGCGACAAGCCCGGCGCGCCGGACCTGCCGCCTGATCCTTCGCGCGTGGAATTCCGCAACGTGAGCTTCAGCTATGAACCCAATCGCCAGATCCTGTTCGACGTGTCGTTCGAGATCCCGGCGGGCGCGCGGGTTGCAGTGGTCGGGCATTCCGGTTCCGGCAAGTCGACCCTTGCGCGCCTGCTCTACCGTTTCTACGACGTGACCGACGGCTCGATCGCCGTCACCGGCAACGACATCCGCGACATCACCCAGAAGAGCTTGCGCGCTGCAATCGGCATCGTTCCCCAGGACACAGTGCTCTTCAACGACACGATCCGCTACAACATCCACTATGGCCGCACTGCGGCGAGCCACGACGAGGTCATCGAGGCGGCCCGTGCCGCGCATATCCACGAGTTCATCGAGACGCTGCCGGCAAAGTACGAGTCGCCGGTCGGTGAGCGCGGGCTCAAACTCTCGGGCGGCGAAAAGCAGCGCGTGGCGATTGCGCGTGCAATCCTCAAGAACCCTCGCATCCTGATCTTCGACGAAGCAACCTCGGCGCTCGACTCCGAAACCGAACGCTCTATTCAGGGCGAACTGACGCGCATTGCTCAGGGACGCACTACGTTGGTGATCGCCCACCGGCTCTCGACCATCATGGACGCCGACCAGATCCTGGTCATGGACGCCGGCCGGATCGTCGAGCGTGGCACGCATCGCGAATTGCTCGAAGCTGGCGGCCAGTACGCCCAGATGTGGGCGTTGCAGCAGCAGGAGGAAGCCTCAAAGGAATGACTTGGGGCCATAATCCTTCCGAAGGGGGAAATTACTTCATGCCAAGTTTCAAGAAAACGGGCCAGACCCTTAATTTTGCTTGCTTTTTCTTTTTTGGTCACCTAGACTCGGCGAAAATTCGCCCAAGGCAAGGCACCATGCAAGCACAACCCCGCCACCTGCACAGCCTCGAGAAGACGGTCGCAGTCCTAGCGTTGTTCGCGGTTCTCGCGCTCACTTTCGGGTTCGCGCAAGGCGCGGGCAACAAGAAGAAGCCCCAGGGCGACGAATACGATCGTGCGCAGGCGGCGCAACCCGAAAAGGTCTTCCTGCGCTCGAGCAGCGTGCTTGTGCAGGACGCGACCAGCGGCGAGACGATCCTCTCGAAGAATGCCGACGCCGTGCTGCCGATCGCCTCGATCACCAAGCTCATGACCGCGATGGTCGTGCTCGACCGGGGCCTCGACCTCGAGGATCGCGTGGTCATCAGCACCGAAGACATGGACACGCTCAAGGGCACGCAGTCGCGCCTGCGCCCTGGCGCGGCCTTGTCGCGCAACGAATTGCTGCTGCTCGCGCTGATGTCCTCGGAGAACCGGGCCGCTGCTGCGCTGGCGCGCACGTATCCCGGCGGCACTGAAGTGTTCGTGGACGCGATGAACGAAAAAGCGCGCGCGCTCGGCATGCTCAGTTCGCGGTTCGCCGATTCCACCGGCCTGACGTCGGCCAATGTCTCGAGTCCGCCTGACCTCGCGCGGCTGGTGCAGGCTGCGCATGAGTACCCGGTCATCCGCCAGTACTCGACGCAAGACCAGGCGCAGGTGAACGTGTTCGGGCAGGCGCTGCAGTACCGCAACACCAACGGACTGGTGCGCGGGCACACGTGGGACATCGGTCTTTCGAAGACCGGCTTCATCAACGAGGCGGGACGCTGCCTCGTCATGCGCGTGCGCGTGGCGAGCAAGGATCTGGTGGTGATCCTGCTCGACTCTTGGGGCAAGAATTCCCGCATCGGCGACGCGCAGCGCATCAAGAAGTGGCTGGAGACGAACTCCGCCCTGCGCCACCGGAGCTAGGCCCCCGTCCGGCGGGAAGGGACGCAAGTCGCGCATGGCAGGCACCGGCCTGGTGAGCTTCCACGGAAGCGCCGTCCCGCCCGACAATTTCCTCGAGGATGTCGTCGCGGGCCTGTCGCTCCCGCAAAAACAGCTGCCCCCGAAGTATTTCTACGACGCCCGCGGTAGCGAGCTCTTCGAGGCGATCTGCTCGCTGCCCGAGTACTACCCGACCCGCGCCGAAATCTCGCTCACGCGCCAGCACATCGCAGAGATCGCCCGCTTTGCCGGTGCCGGTTGCGAGCTGATCGAGTATGGCAGCGGCGCGAGCACCAAGTCGCAGATCCTGATCGACGCGCTGGCGCCCGTCGCCTATGTGCCTGTCGACATCTCGGAGTCCGCATTGCGCGCCGCGGCCGCGCAACTGGCAGCGCGGTTCCCATGGCTGAACGTGAGGGCGGTGGTGGGCGATTTCGGCCGGCCGATGGCGATTCCCGCGTTCGGCGGCCCGGGACGCAAGGTGGTGTACTTCCCAGGCTCGACGATCGGCAACCTGACCCGCGAAGAGGCGCTCGCCTTCTTGCGCATGACGCGCGGGCAGGTAGGGCCCGGCGGCGCGATGCTGGTCGGGGTCGACCTGAAGAAGGACCCGAATCTGCTGCATGCCGCATACAACGACGCGCAAGGGGTCACCGCGCGGTTCAACCTGAACCTTCTTCACAGGGTGAACGCGGAACTCGGGGGCGACTTCGTCGTCGCGAAGTTTGCGCACTATGCGTTCTACAACGCCCCGATGGGACGCATCGAAATGCACCTGGCAAGCCTGGAGCGGCAGATGGTCAACGTTGGGCGCCACCGCTTCTCGTTCGCGCCGGGCGAGTCGATCCACACCGAGAACTCCTGCAAGTATTCGATCGAGGAGTTCCAGGCGCTTGCCGCCCTGGGGGGCTTCTGCGGGGAAAAAGTCTGGCAGGACGCCGAGGGCCTTTTCAGCCTGCACGGCCTGGTGGCTGCGTAGGCCGGCGTCTTTTAACGACCCGCCCGGTGGCCCAAAGCCCGGCAGATCTTCTCCGCCGTGTCCTTTACCAGCGCTCCCCACTGAGGCTTCATGCGATCGGCGGGTGTAGAAAGCGAAAGCGCTGCGATCAGGCCTCCGTGGTCGTCGCGGATCGGCGCCGCCACGCAGCGCACGCCGATCTCGACCTCTTCGTTGTCCGTGGCATAGCCCTGCTTCTGTGTGCGATCGAGGTCGCGCTCGAGCATCGCGAGGGTCGTCATCGAGTTCTTGCTATGCGCGACAAGCCCGGTGCGGCGGGCGTATTCGCGCAGGCGCGCTGAACCGTCTTCCAGCAGGAAGAGCTTGCCGGCCGCGGTTACATGGAGCGGCGCCCGGGCTCCAATCACATGGACGATGCGCATGGCCGAGCGGCCGCTGCTGGTGCGCTCGACGTACACTATCTCGTCGTCCTGGCGCACCGAAAGGTTCACCGTCTCGCCGGTCTGGCCGTGGAGTTCGCGCATGATGGGAAGGGCGACTTCGCGCACGCTGATCCTCGACCTCACGAGCGTCCCCAGCTCCAGCAAGCGCATACCCAGCCGATAGCTTCCGGGTTCGATCCGGTCGACCAGGCGGTCGGCCGACATCGCTGCCAAAATGCGGTGCGCGGTCGAGGGATGCAGGCCGGTGATCTGCGCAATCTGCTTGAGCCCGAGGGGTTCGGGATGTTCGGCAAGCACATCGAGCAGTTTCATCATTCGCTCGACGACCTGGATGGGGTTCTTCTGGCTGTCCTTGGCTGCGGGCATTGTTTGCTGCAAAGCATCAATTCGATGAGGGCCACATTGTAGCGACGTTTATCCCACGATGTGAAACGAACATAGCGGGGCAGCGTGCTACGATATGCCCCTACAAGTCGCTGATTTCGTTGGGGGGAGAATTCAGATGCAAGTGGTCACTAACATCGCGGACTTGCGCCGCATGGCGCAGAAAAGGGTCGCCAAGGCGATCTTTGACTACGTCGACCGAGGCTCCTACGACGAGAGCACGCTGCGAGCCAATACGACGGATCTCGATGCGCTCAAGTTCCGTCAACGTGTAGCGATAAACGTTGATAGTCGTTCAACGTCGATCAAAATGATCGGAAGCGACGTTAAGATGCCGGTTGCGATCGCGCCCACCGGCCTGACCGGGCTCAACTGGGCCGATGGTGAGATTCTCGGCGCACGGGCAGCTGAGCGCTTCGGCATCCCGTTCACGCTTTCGACCATGTCGATCTGTTCGATCGAGGACGTCGCCGGCGCGGTCACCAAGCCTTTCTGGTTCCAGCTTTACGTCATGCGTGACCGCGGGTTCGCTGCCTCGCTGATCGAGCGGGCCAAGGCCGCCAAGTGCTCGGCCCTGATGCTGACGCTCGACCTGCAAATCCAGGGCCAGCGTCATCAGGACATCAAGAACGGCCTCGCAGTGCCGCCGAAACTGACCCTTGAAACCCTGCTCGACGTCATGACCAAGCCCGCCTGGGCGCTGAACGTGATGACCAGCCGGCGCAGGTCGTTCGGCAACCTCGAGGGCCGCATCAAGAACGCCGATACGCTGACCACATTGTCGCAATGGATCGCCGGGCAGTTCGACCCCACGCTTTCGTGGGCCGACGTCGAATGGGTCAAGTCGCAATGGGGCGGCAAACTCATCCTCAAGGGGATTCTCGATGCCGAGGACGCGAAGATCGCCGCCGGCTGCGGTGTGGATGCGATGGTCGTGTCCAATCACGGCGGCCGCCAGCTCGACGGCACGGTGTCGTCGATCCGCGCCCTGCCCGAGATCGTCCAGGCCGTCGGGGACCGCACCGAGGTGTGGTTCGACGGCGGCATTCGCTCGGGGCAGGACGTGCTCAAGGCGGTCGCACTCGGCGCGCGCGGCACGATGATCGGTAAATCCTTCCTGTATGGACTCGGTGCGATGGGCGAAGCGGGCGTTACCAAGGCGCTCGAGATCATCCACAAGGAGCTCGACGTTACGATGGCGCTTTGCGGCCTCAGGGACATCAAGGACGCGAGTCCTTCGATCCTGCGCGCCGCGTGAAGGGCGTGTCCCGAACCTCCCGTCGCCTGCACTAAGAGGGGAAGCGCGAAGTGCCGATGACCCGCCCCACACAGCAGATAGAACAGCTGATAGCGCGGGTCACGCTGTGGTTCCTCGTATTCTTCAGTTTCATCGCCTCGGCCGCGGTCCTCGTCCTGCTCCCGCATGGGAGCGGTGCTGCCAACGCGGCGCGCGTCACCGCGCCCCTGGCGATCTTTGTCGCCTGCCTTTTGGCCGTCCTCCTCGCGCGATGGAGCCGCGCGCGGACCGGGGCCGGACTCGTGATCGCGGTTGCCTACCTCACCATCCTCAACTATGTCGTGGTGGGCGGATTGGGATTGCACAGCTACGCCAATGCGCTGCTGGCAATCCTGATCGTGATCACCGCCCTGTTGATCGGGTATCGCGCGGGCCTGGCCGCCGCGGTGGTCGCAATCGTCACGGCGCTCGGCCTTTATTTCCTCGAGAAACGCGGCGATTTCCTGGATCCGGATGCTGTTGCAGCGATCCCGATCGCCAACATCCTGATCGTCTACTGCATCCTGTTCGGCGCTCTTGGCGCCGTGTTATCTGCATTTTCCAGGGCGTTCCGCGAAATACTGCACTCAACAGCGGATCAGGAGCATCGCTTTCGGCAGTTGTTCGACGCAGCGCCGCTGGGGTAGGTGATCCATCGCGCCGGTCGCGTCCTGATGATCAACCGGGTCGCCGCGGCGGCTGCCGCCGCTAGCGGGGCCGAGGACATGATCGGAAAGGACGTCTTCGGCTTTCTACATGGGGAGCAGCGCGAGGCGGCGCGCAAGCACCTGGCGGCCGCCGAAGCGGTCGAGACCTGCGTAAACCTGCCAGTCGAGTTTCGCATCACGGTCGCCGACGGCAGGGAGCGCCGTTTCGAGGCCACCACCACGCCAATCGTGCTGGCCGACGGCCCTGCCTTGTTTACGATGCTGCGCGACGTGACCCGGGCGCGCGAGGCGAGCGCCGCGCTGGCTGCGGCCAAGGAGCAGGCCGAATCCTCGAACCGCGCGAAGTCGCAGTTCCTCGCGAACATGAGCCACGAGATCCGCACGCCGCTGAACGACGTGCTAGGAATGGCCGACCTCCTGCGGGGCACGCCGCTGAGCGCAGAGCAGCGGCGTTACTGCGAAGCGATCGCCGCTTCTGCGCGTTCATTGCGCGACCTGCTTGACGGCGTGCTCGACCTGGCAAAGATCGAAGCCGGCAAGATGGACCTGGAGCACGAGGAGTTCGATCTTTCGCGATTGGTCCAGGATCTCGTTTCGATCTACCGCGAGCTGGCGGGCGCGGCCAAGACCGAGTTTGTCGCGTCGGTCGAACTGCCCGCGGGCAGCCGCTACATCGGCGACTCGCTGCGTGTGCGGCAGGTGCTGGGCAATCTCTTGGGCAACGCGGTCAAGTTCACCGAAGGCGGCAAGATCGAATTCGAGGTTCGCCCGCGCGAACCACGCAACGGCGATGCGCGAAAGTGGATTCTCTTTACCGTCAAGGACAGCGGGATCGGGATGGACGAGCAAGCGCGCGCCAAGCTCTTCCAGCCTTTCACCCAAGCCGACACCTCGACCACGCGCCGATTCGGTGGAACCGGTCTGGGGCTCGCGATCGCAAGGAATCTCGTCGATCTCATGGGAGGCACGCTTGAAGTCCAGAGCGCCCCAGGCGCCGGCTCGACGTTCAGCGTCAGTTTGCCTTTTGACGGGGCGGAAGCGTCGATCGACGAGTCGCGAGCGCCCTGGGAGCTGTCCGGTACGCGCGGCGCCGCCGCCAGTCTGCGCTCGCAGTCCGTGCTCCTCATCGAAGACAACGAGATCAACCAGGAAGTGGCCCGCACTGTGCTCGAGCAGGCCGGGCACCGCGTGCAGGTGGCCGGCGACGGCGCCGAGGGCGTGCACAAGTGGGCGCGCGGGCGGTTCGATTGCGTGCTCATGGATTGCCTGATGCCGGTCATGGACGGTTACGAGGCCACCCGCGAGATCCGCGCGCGCGAGGCCCGGCGCGGCGCAGGGCACGTTCGGATCATCTCCCTCACGGCGAGCAACATGGCGGAGGATCGCGCGCGCTGCCTGGCCGCAGGCATGGACGACTTCCTCTCAAAGCCTTTCGAGTCGGCCTCCCTGCTCGCACTTGTCGAAGGCCATAGTGTGCGCCCCGAGGCGAAACCCCTTGTGGCCTCGAGTCCCGCATCGTGCGACCCGGCCGCGCTCGCGGTCCTGCTGAAACTCGACCGCAAACAGCCGGGGTTCCTGGGCAAGCTGATCGCGATTTTTGCGCATCGACCAGGCCATCGAGCTGGCGGACCGGATGCACGACGCGTTCGTGCACGCCAGGCCGATGCTGATCGAGCACCTGGAAGGTTACAAGTCCGGACGCAAGGCCGACATTTCCTGAACCGCGGTCCGGCCTCAGCGGTTGCGGCGCGCGGCGCGCCGCCCAAAGCGCTCCGGCGCCACCGCGTCGGCGAGCCGCGCCTCCACGGGCAGCGGCTCCGATTCCAGACGGCTGGCGAGCAGCTCGGCCATCAGCGAGCACCACAGGATGCCGCGCGAGCCGTACGCGAAGGCGCCATGGATTGCCTCGAGACCGGGAAGCGCGCCTACCAACGGCAGGCGGTCAGGCGCCACGGCACGAAATCCGACCCGCCCTTCAAGCGCGGAAGGTTCGAAGCCGGCTTCGGCCCCCGGAAGGATTCGCGCGAGTCTTTCGAGGTTGCCGGCATGGCTGTCGGCCCTTGGCGATGGGTCGGTGTCGTCGATGTCGAAACTCGCGCCGGCCACCGCGAATCCGTCAACTGAAGGAATCACCATTCCGCCGCGCAGGAGCACGGCGCGAGGTGCGGAAAACTTCGCCGATGGCAGGTAGGTGACCTGCCCGCGTACGCTGCGCAACGTCACGTCGGCCATCGGTGACAGCCGCAAGGCGTCTGCGGCGTTGGCCAGGATGGCCACCGGGGCTTCGGCAATGAGGTGCCCGCCGGCCTCGCGCGCGGCCCAGCCGCTTGCGCTGCGCGTGAGCGTTGCGACTTCAGTGTCGAACAAGGTTCGTGTGCCGGCCTTTGCGAGCAGCGAGCGCGCGAGGCTCGCAGGCTGCACCCAGCCCGCGCTTTCGAACCACAAGCCGCCGGTTGCAACCGGTGCGCCCACCCTGGCCGATGCCTCGGCTGCAGAGAGATGGGCCGCGTACCCGACGGGGTAACCCAACTGTTCGAGCGCCGCGCGCTGCGAGGCGTCCTCTTCGTCGCTGCGCGGCATCTGCAGGACCCCGCATCGCGACCATGAGAGGCCGTCGAGCTGGGGCCACTGCGTGATCGCATAGAGATAGGCGGCGCGGCTCAATTGCGCGAGCAGGCTGTCGTCGCGCGTGACTAGCGGGTGGAACACGCCGGCGTGGTTGCCCGAGGCTTCCATGGCCGGCGAGGGGCGGCGGTCGACAAGCACGGTTTCCCAGCCACGCGAAGCAAGCCGCTCGCAGACGGCGCTGCCGGCCAGTCCGGCGCCAATGACAATTGCACGCCGGTCCGGGATCGGGGGTGTTGCGACGGTGCGCGAGAAGCGGCCGCAAAGCATTTCGCGCTTTCTGGCGAATCCGGGGCGTTTCTCGACTGAAAATCCCGCAGTGCCGAGGCAGTCGCGCACGGCGGATGCGACGGTGTAGGTGGCGAAGGTGGCGCCGTCCGCGGCGAGCCTGGGGAGCTTTCCGAGGACCTGTGCCGACCACATGTCCGGGTTCTTTGCTGGCGAGAACCCATCGAGGTAGAAGGCGTCCGCGGCGAGGCGCAGTTGCGGCATTGCGGCCGCCACGTCCGCGAAACAAAGAGTCAGCACGACACGGCCGCCCTCGAACTCGATGCGATGCATGCCGGGCACGAGCATCGGCCAGGTCTCGCGCAACTCGCGCGCGAGCGACTCGAACTCGGGGTGCAATGCATGCAGTTGCGCCAGGTCGGAAACGGCAAACGGATGCTTCTCGACCGAAACGTAGTGCAGCTTCGCGCATTGCCCGGGTCCGGCCTTCCATGCGGCCCAGGTCGCGAGGAAATTCAGCCCGTACCCGAAGCCGGTCTCGAGGATCGTGAATCGTGGCCGCAGGCGCCAGCGTTCCGGCAGGCCGTTGCCGCCGAGGAACACGTGCCGGGCCTGCCGTGGTCCCCCTTCGGCCGAGTGGTAGATGTCGTCGTATGCAGCGGAGTACGGCGTGCCGTCATCGAACGCGAGTTGTGCGGGGATCAGTGGCGCGGGGAAAGTGTGGGAGGACACTCGCCCTACCGTGCTTCAACCAAGAGCATCCATTTGGTCAGCATTCAGAGATATGCCGATGGCAGTATTTCACCCTGGAAGCCAAGCCCAGAGCCGACCAATAGATAAAATTGGCAGCAATTCGATTGCCGGACGCTCTTCTCCTGCAACTTCGCGGCAGACGTCGGCAACCAAGTCAACGACCCGTGTGCGCGGCGTGGCGCTTGAGCGCGCGCTTCAACGCTGCATTTGGTTTGGCGGGCCGATCGATCTCCGCAAGAAATGCCAGGAAATCCTTCGGGATCAGGGTGATCGATTCATGCGCCTGCACGACCTGCTCGGCCGACGCGAGCGCATGCGAGAGAACGAACTCGGAGATGCTGACTCGAGTGTAGGTGGCCGCCTTGTCGAGAAGTTGACGCGCGTGAGCGTCGCAGCGGATGTGAAGCCGGCCGTTCCTGATCATCTTCGTTCCCAAAGGTACCTCCCAATCCTCGTTCCTTTGCATTGTCCGCCAACTGCGCGGGCAGTGCACTGTCAGGTGCGCGATCAATGCCCTCGCATTCCACGTCGAGGTCCATGTGGAAGTCTGCGAGCGCTGTGTCTTCGTGGAGAAGGGTAAAATCTAGCTCGAACCCGATTTTGGCGCTGCCGCCGCGGAATCCCGCGTCGCCGCGTGCCTAGATGGAGGAATTGTCCATGAATAAGCCCGCAGATTTGAAACTCGCGACCGTCCCCATGTGGATCAACGGCAAGGCCGTCGTTCCCGCGCTGCGCATGGGCGAGGTCTTCAATCCGGCCACCGGCTCGGTAGCCAAGCAGGTGCCGTATGCCGATGCCGCGACCATCGACGCCGCCGTCAAGGCCGCCGCGGCCGCCCTGCCGGCCTGGCGCGATGCGCCGCCGCTGCGCCGCGCGCGCGTGATGCAGAAATTCCTGCAGCTCCTGCAGGATCACCAGAAGGAACTGGCCGAGCTGGTCACCGCCGAGCACGGCAAGACGCTGCCGGACGCGATGGGTTCGGTGCAGCGGGGCATGGAAGTGGTCGAATTCGCCTGCGGCATTCCACATCTGCTCAAAGGCGAGTTCTCCGAGAACGTCGGCACCGGAGTGGATTGCCACTCGCTGCGCCAGCCGGTGGGCGTGTGCGCGGGCATCACGCCGTTTAACTTCCCGGTCATGGTGCCGCTGTGGATGTTCCCGGTGGCGATTGCGTGCGGGAACACCTTCATCCTCAAGCCGTCCGAAAAAGTTCCGTCGGCTTCGGTGCGCATGGCCGAACTGTTCAAGGAAGCCGGCCTGCCCGATGGCGTGCTCAACGTCGTGCATGGCGACAAGGCCGCGGTCGATGCGATCCTGGCGCATCCCGGCATCAGCGCCGTGTCATTCGTCGGCTCTACGCCGATCGCGAAATATATCTACGAAACCTGCGCTCACCACGGTAAGCGAGTGCAGGCACTGGGCGGCGCCAAGAACCACGCAGTCGTATTGCCCGACGCGGACATGGAGTTCGCCGCCGACGCGATGATCGGCGCGGCCTACGGGTCGGCGGGCGAGCGCTGCATGGCGATCTCTGCGGTCGTCGCCGTGGGCGACGCGGCGGACCCGATCGTGGCCTTGCTCAAGAAAAAGGCCGAGGCGATCAAGATCGGCCCCGGCACGATGGACGGCGCCGACATGGGTCCGCTGGTCACCGGCGCGCACCGCGACAAAGTCAAGGGTTACGTCGATGCCGGCGTGAAGGAAGGGGCGAAGATCGTGTCCGATGGGCGCGGCTACGTGGTCAAGGGCCACGAGAACGGGTTCTTCATCGGCACCACGCTGTTCGACGAAGTGAAGCCCGGGATGAGCATCTACAAGGACGAGATCTTCGGCCCGGTGCTGATCGTGCTGCGCGTGAAGACGCTCGACGAGGCGATTGCGCTCGTGAATTCGAACCCGTACGCCAACGGCGTCGCGATCTTCACCGAATCCGGTGGCGCCGCGCGCCGGTTCGAGAACGAGATCCAGGTCGGCATGGTCGGCGTCAATGTCCCGATCCCGGTGCCGGTCGCGTTTTATTCGTTCGGCGGCTGGAAGAACTCGCTCTTCGGCGACCTCCACGTGCACGGCGCCGAAGGCGTCAAGTTCTACACGCGCACCAAGGTCGTCACCACCCGCTGGCCGCATACAGACACGCCGGTGCGCGGCGGGTTCAACATGCCGACCCTGGGGTAATAAAAGAATAAAAGAATAAAAGGGGCCAGGCTCGATTTTCCCTTGAGGCCGTCAATCTTTTGCGGTCTTCGCGGAAAATCGAACCTGGCCCCTTTTATTCCTTTTATTTGCGTTTCGCGTTGGCGAGGTCGGGGACCGAGGCGCCGGCTGCGATCTGCGCGAGGCGGTCCTCCTCGTAGCGCACCAGCCGCTTGACGACGGCCATCACGTCGGCGGCGCGGGAGAGGGGAACGAAGCAGACGCCCACTTCATCGGCGACCACGAGGTCGCCCGGCCGCACTTGGATGCCGCAGATCGTGACCGGGACGTTGATCGCCGTGGTTTCGATGCGCCACTTGCCGGTGACCGGGCTCGCGCCGCGCGACCAGACCGGGTAGCCAATGGCGCGCTGGTGGTCGATGTCGCGCACGGCGCCGTCGACGATCGCGCCGAGCTCTCCCTGGCGCTTGCCGATCGACGCCGAGATCGCGCCCATGCTCGAGATGCCTTCGATGCCCTGGATCACGAGCACGTCGCCGGGTTCGGCCAGGTTGTGCGCCTCAATCTCCCCCAATCGCGACACCTTTGCGGCGACCGCTTCGGCCACCGGGATGTCGAGTCTGCGGTTCAGCGCGGTGAGCGCTTGTCCGGCGATGCGCGCGCCGGGGTCGGTCGGCCGCAATACCGCCGCCGGAACGCCGCACGCGATGCCGAGTTCGTCGCAAGCGTCGGAGACCAACCCCGACAGGTCGCCGAGCGCGCGGTATGCGGATAGCAGCTCCGCGGGCAGGCGCGGCAATTCCAGCGTGCCGATCTTGTCGCGGGGGATCTTGCCCGTGAGTGTCTTCACCATGGCTCAGCCCGCGAAGCGCGCTTCGGGCAGCCCGCGCACGCCCGGGCGCACCGAGAGCACGCTGCCGGCAAGCGGCTGCTTGGCGAGGTCCTCGGGCGTGAGCCGCTGCGTGGCCGTGCTGACGTAAAGCGTGTCGAAGTCCGTGCCGCCGAAGCAGCAGCAGGTTGGGTTGGCCACCGGCATTTCGATCACCCGGTCGACCTTCCCGGCCGGCGTGTAACGCACCAGCCGCCAGCCGCCGTATTCCGCATTCCACAGGCAGCCGTCGGCGTCGATGCACGATCCGTCGGGCCGCCCCGGATGCCCGGCGGTGTCGCAAAAGACGCGCTCATTCGAAACCTCTCCTGACGCATGGTCGAAATCCCATGCGCGGATCACCTGCCGATAAGTGTCGGCGAAATACATCGTGCGGTTGTCCGGGCTCCACGCGATGCTGTTCGGCACGATCACGTCTGCGAGGATGTGCGTGCATACCAGATCCGCCGAAAGCCGGTACAGCGAACCGGTGGGCTCGCGCCTCTCATCGCTCATCGTGCCGGCCCAGAAGCGCCCGGCGCGGTCGCAGCGCCCGTCGTTGAAGCGGTTCTCGGGCAGGTGAGATTCGGGCTGGGCAACCGTTTGCAAGGCACCGATTTGCGGATCAAAGAAATAGAGCCCGGTCTGAAGAGCAGCAATCATTCCGCCGCGCTCGCGGAACGCCACGCTGCCCACGACCGACGGCAATGCAAAGGTCTTCACGCCGCCGTCACGCGGATCCCAGCGCTTGAGCGAAGGACCGCGGCTGTCCACCCACCACAGCACCTGCTCGCGCTCGCACCAAAGCGTGCATTCGCCGAGACGATCGTTGCCTTTGACCGCACAGTCGACTTGAAATGGCATTGCCGGTTTCCCTCCGGGCGGGCACGATAGCACGCCATGAAAGTCGTATTCCACGGAACCCTGATCCACCACCTGAAGGGCCTGTTCCTCGCCAAGGCGAAGACGCGCTGGACGGTGGATCGCTTCTTCGAGGAGGAGTCCCGCGAGGATTTCGCGCGCGCGCTGGCCGAAGCCGACGTGTTGATCTCCATGGCGTGGAATCCGGGCTTCCCGCCCGCGCCGAAGTTGAAGCTCATCCAGGTGCCGGGCACCGGTTACGAAGGCATCGATTTCAGCGCAGTGCCCGACGGTGCCGCGGTCTGCAACGCGTACGGCCACGCGGAGGGCATGGCCGAGTACACGCTGCTCGGCATGCTCGCGTGGTGCCACCGGTTCTACAACGCCGACCGTACCTTTCGCGAGGGAAGCTGGGAGTTCAGCGGACGCATGAACGGGCCAGTCAACGAGGAGCTCTTTGGCAAGACGCTCGGCATCGTCGGCTTCGGATCGATCGGCCAGGCGGTTGCGGAGCGCGCGAAACCTTTCGGCATGCAAGTCATTGCGATCAACCGCACGCAGCGCGAGGCGCCCCCCTGCGTCGATGAATGGGTCGGGTTCGACCGGATGGACGAAACGCTGCCGAAGCTCGACTACATTGTCGTGGCCGCAGCGCTCGGCCCGGAAACCGAAGGACTCATTGGCAGCGCCCAGTTCGCGAAAATGAAAAGCTCGGCCGTGATCCTCAACGTCGGGCGCGGTGCGATCATCGAGGAGACGGCGCTATTCGAAGCGCTCAAGTCGAAGCGCATCCGTGGCGCAACGATCGACGTCTGGTACGGCAACTACCCGTCGAAGGACAATCCCCGCGTGCCACCTGCGAAGTTTCCCTTCCACGAACTCGACAACCTCTACATGACGCCGCATACCTCCGGGTGGACCACCGGCATGATCGACCGGCGCTGGACCGGGATCGCCGAAAACCTCGACCGCTTTGCGCGTGGCGCGCCGCTTCTGCATCGACTCAAATGAAAATCACCGATTGGTCGCTGCATTTCTACGAACTGCCTTACGAGCGCGAGGTCGTCTGGGCGAACGCGGTCGAATCCGCCGGCCTCTATGCGCTGCTGACGCTCACCGACGAGACCGGCGCGCAAGGCGTCGCCGAAGGCACGATCAAGTCGACCTGGACCGGCGTGTCGCCGCGCTCGCTCGCCGCCTCGTTCGAGGACTTCCTGATTGCCAAGGTCCTCGGCGCGCAATGCGATGGCGTGGCCGCCCTGATGAAACGTCTCGACGGCGTCCCCGAGAATCGCCTCGCGAAGGCCATGATCGACAACGCCGCATGGCAGATCGAGGCCTGCCGCACCGGGCAGCCCCTGTGGAAACTGTGGGGCGGTTCGCCGCTGGTGGAACTCACCTGGGCGATCACCCGCCAGCCGCCCGCAGTGATGGCGGCAGAGGCCGCCGATGTGTGCACGCGTTACGGTTTCGGCACGCTGAAGGTCAAAGGCGGGCAGGGACTCGCGACGGATCTCGTCGCGATGCGCGAGATCCGCGCCGCGGTTGGCGACAAGGTCATCCTGTACGTGGACGCCAACAGCTACTACAAGCGCGCGGAGGGCCTCTCGTACACGCACGCCATGCGCGACTCGGGCGCCACGGTGTCCGAGGATCCGTGCCCTCTTCAACCGGACGCGGAGTTCTCGGCACTCCAGGCCGGGGCAGGCATCCCGATCCTTGTCGACCGCACTTGCACATCCGTGCTCGATGCGGCCCACTACCTCGAGAAAGGCGCGACGGCGCTCTCTACCAAGACCGGGCGGATCGGGTATTCGGAATCGAAGGCAATCTCGGCCCTTGCGGCGGAGCAAGGGGCGCGGGTTGCGCTCGGCCTGTTTGCAGAGAGCGCGCTCGGCACGCTCATCAGCCTGCAATACGGCGCGGCGATCCCGCCGGCCCTGCGCCTGGTGGCTGCCGAGCAGACCTTCTACCTTGGCATCCGCGAACAGGTGATCACCGCAATGCCGCCGGTGAAGAATGGACACATCGAACTTCCGGGCACTCCGGACATCGCCAAGCTGGTGGACTGGGAGGGCGTGAAGCGGTTCGCCGTGTAGCGCCTGCCGGCCTCAGGCCGCTTCCAGCAGCACCGAGTCCCGCACCGAGTCCATGTCGTTGGTCGTCGTGCGGCGCAGTTCGCGCGGCTCGTTGATGTCGAAACGGCGGCCCCGATGGATCGTGGCCCGGTTGTCCCAGATCACGAGGTCGCCCACGCGCCACTCGTGCCGGTAGACGAACTCGCGCTGCGTCGCATGCTCGAGAAGCTCCTGCAGTAGCATGCGGCCCTCTGCGAGCGTCTTCTCGACGATGTGGGTCGCATGGATGCCGACCCAGAGAACCTTGCGTCCGGAGCCCGCGTGCGTGCGCACGAGCGGCCATTGCACCGGCGGCATCTTCGCGATTTCCGCGGCGGAGGGCTTGTCGCCGAGCCACATGCGCGAATGCAGCGCCGCGTGCACGCTGTGCAGCGGCGCAATCTCCGCCTTGAGTTCATCCGACAGCGAGTCGTAGGCCGCGCGCAGGTCGGCGTACTCCGTCTGGCCGCCCTTGGAGGGAACGACGACCGAATGCAGCATCGAGTACTTCGCCGCCGGGCGCTGGAACGAGCTGTCGCTGTGCCAGAGCTGGTTGGCGAGGTTCGAGATCGTCTTGCGGTCCGCGGCACCGTGGAGCCCGCCTTCGGGCCGCACGTTCGAGATGTCGATCGTCACTTCGTGCTTGAAGCGGCTCGGCGCACCCGGGCTCAGCTTTTTCAGGCCGGCGTCCAGCGTGCCGAAACTCGACGCAAAGGCCACCTGCTGGTCCTCCGTGAGCGGCTGGCCGCGGAAGACGAGCACTGCATACTTGTCCATCGCGTCGTCGATGGCGCGTACGGTGTCCGCGTCGACCGGCTTGGTGAGGTCGATGCCGGTGGCTTCGGCTGCGAACAGCGGATGGAGCGGTTTGAGTTGCAGGCTCATGGCAGTTGGTCTCCGCGATTGCGTTGATTCGACGATATTATGCGCCGATGGACAAGACCGGAAACTGTTTCGCTGCGAACTACGCAGAGGCTCGCGCAGGGTTCCTCGCGGCCGCAAAGGGCCTCGGCCTGGACGTGGAAACCGCCCTCAACCCGCTCAAGGGCGCGCAGGGGGAAGAGCTCGCCACAGATGCCGTGCTGCTCGGCGAGGCCGAAGCCGCGTCGCTCCTGATCGTCACTTCGGGCACGCATGGCGTCGAGGGGTTCTGCGGCTCGGGCTGCCAGCGCGCGTTGCTCGATGACGAGGACATGCACCGCCGCATCGAGGCCGCCGGCGTGGCGGTGCTGCTGGTTCACGCGGTCAATCCCTACGGGTTCTCGCACCTGCGGCGCGTGAACGAAGACAACGTCGACATGAACCGCAACTTCCGCGATTTCGCCGACGCGAAGGAATTGAACCTGGCCTATGCGCAGGTCCACGACCTGTTGCTCCCCGCCGAGTGGCCGCCCACCGAAGCCAACCGCGCTGCGATCGTCGAATGCATCAAGCAGATGGGAATGGCGGCCTTCCAGGCGGCGGTGTCGGCGGGGCAGCGGTCGCACAAAGATGGCCTTTTCTATTGCGGCAATGCGCCCACGTGGAGCAATCGCACCATCCGCGCGCTGCTCAGTAAGCACGGCGCCGCGCGCAAGCGCATCGGCTGGATCGATATTCACACAGGCCTCGGGCCTTACGGGCATGGCGAGAAGATCTTCGCAGGCGCCAACGACGCAGCCGAACTCGCGCGATCGCGCGCCTGGTGGGGCGCCGACATCATGTCGTACTACGAAGGCAAGTCGGCCTCGATCGAAGTGCAGGGCTCGATGGTGATGTCGATCTACGCCGAATGCCCGCAGGCCGAGGCCACCGGCATGGGCCTGGAATTCGGCACGATCCCATTCGATGCGGTGCTTGCCGCGTTGCGCGGCGACCATTGGCTCGCGATCCATCCGGATGCGGACGCCGCGAAGCGCGGAGCGATCAAGCGCGCGATCCTCGACGCGTTCTTTATCGACGCAGACGACTGGAAAGGCATGGTGGCGGGACAGGCGCGCGTGTCGGTGCTGCAGGCGGTGGTCGCGCTTGCAGAGAAGTAATCCGGCCCCTCAGGCCACCAGCACGAAATCGAAAGCCAACTGCGCGCCGGCTTTGCGCGCGACAAGCTCGGGTCGGTACAGGCTGTCCCGCGCGTTGCCGGCATCATCCGGAAAATACGTCTGCGTGGTGAGGATGCGTCCGCCTTCCTTTGCGCGCACCTTTACATGGATGTGCCGGGCGCGGCCCGGGTAGAGCGCCGGCAGGATCGTCTCGAGCCGGTAGCGTCCTTGCGCGTCCGTGACCTGGTGGCCGCGCAGGCGAAATCCGGAGTTGTCGTACTCGCCGCTCGAATCGGCGTGCCAGAAGTCGAGCCAGGCCCCTGCGAGGGGCTTGCAATCCGTGCCGAGCACCAATCCTTCGAGCACGATGGGTTCGCCTTTGGCGTCCGCACGGAAGTTCGCCTTGAGCGGCGTGCGCGGCGAATAGAACGGGCCTTCGGTCTGCGCCGGCGTCATGCGCCCCGGCTTGCATTCGGGCGTTGGCGCGAGGCGGGGGCCCTGCGCGAGCAGCCGCGTGGACGTACCTGCGATTGCCGCGAGGGCGAGGGTTGCGCCGAGGAAGGCGCGACGGTTGTGTTCGTGAAGGCGGTCTGTCATGGCGAATTTCCTATCGTTCCGGCGGCTCCCGCTCATTTGCGGCCGTACGCGCTGTCGTGATCGAAATGCAGGGCGAAAAAGCGTATGTACTCGCCCTCGCGGGTAACGACCGCTCGGCACCTGAGGGTGACGCGGATCGTGAACCGGCCTTTCATCGATTTCAGCTCTTCCCACTTCAGGCCGTGGTCGGCATAGACCTGCTCCCAACTCAGGCCGGACACCTTGCGCAGAGTCTTGATCGCCTGACGCAACTCGTTTGCGTCGAGAGCGAAGAGCTGTGCCTGAAAGTCAGGAAAATTCAAATCGAGGCGGATGCCCTCGCTCACGCGCGCTTGCTCTTCCGCTTTGTTGCCTTGCCGGCCAGACTGTCGAGATCTGTAGCGGCCGGCGGGGTGCGTTTCGCCCACTCGCCTGCGCGGCTAAGCTGTTCGAGCATCGCCGGCTCATGCGCCCAGGCCTCGGTCGAGGGAATCAGCGTCATCGGACGCAGCAGTACCGCGCCATCCGGCTGCTGTTCGACCTGGAAGTACTGGCCAGCGTATTTCTTGCCGAGTGAAAGCTGTCCGCTGTTGCCCACCATTTTCAGCATCCGGAGTCCTCTACGGTGAAGTTGTTAAATCATGCGGCATGGTAGCATGAAAATAGGGTGATCCGAGTGTCCGGGTCTTCGAGCGGGACTTCCCGACCTGGGATCGAGCCAGGGGTCAGCGTGTTTTGGGAGCAAATGAACTCGTCGGCTTTCGCGCTGAAGGGGCGAAGCGGCCAAAGGCGCAGGGAGTCGATGGCAGTAATTTGCCCCGGAAGCCAATACTGGCGCGGGCCTCGGCCGAAAAATGGCAGCATTGGGCAAGCTCCGGCTAGCGCAACGCCGGTGCATGCCGCTCGAGGAAAGCCGCCACGGCGCCTGCCCACTCCTCGCGCGCGAACACGAACCCGCTGTTGTGCCCGCCGCGCATTTCGAGAAACTGCTTCGGCTCGGCCGCGGCGGCGAACAAGGCCCGCCCGTGATCGAACGGAATGACCTCGTCGTCGCGGCTGTGCGCGATCAACACCGGCGCCTTGATCTGCCGCAGGTTCGAGACGTTGTCGTAGCTGAAGCGCGAGATCAGCCGCACCGGCAGGAACGGATAGACCTTCGCCGCGATGTCCGGGATCGAAGTGAAGGTCGACATCAATATGAGCGCACGCGGCGCTTGCCGCGCAGCTAGCCAGCTTGCAACCCCGCCGCCCAATGACTCCCCCGCGATCACGATGTCCTGCGGCTTCGTTTCCCGCGATTGCACCAGCCAGTTCCACGCGGCAAGTGAATCCCGATACGTGCCTTCCTCGGAAGGCGAACCGGTGCTCTTGCCATAGCCGCGATAGTCGATCGCCAGCGTGGCGTAGCCAAGGCGGTTGAACATCTGCAGGTAGTCGAGGCGATGCGAGATGTTCCCGGCGTTGCCGTGGAACAGCAGCACCGTGCCGCGCGCGGCCTTGCCGCCGCCCGGGGCCGGGACCCACCAGCCGTGCAGCGTCTCGCCATCCTCCGTGCGCACTTCGATCGATTCGTATGCGAGTCCGATCGTCTGCGGCGTGGGCGCAAGCTCGCGCCCTGCTTCGGGGATATAGAGGAGGTGCGACTGGAACAGGGCGACGAGCGCCACGATCACGCCGTAGCCGATCGCAAAAGTCACGAGAGCATTCCACAACATGCGCAAATCCGGCCCGCCTTCGAAGTCGGCTGACGATACATTACGCCTCCTGTCCGGACGCCCGCTTTGGGCACCGGCGCCCAATCGCCTACAATTGGTAGTATTCGTTCCCTTGCGGGACCCCTAGGGATAGCGGTCTATCCTATTTTTCAAGCACTTAGAGAATGTCCAAGAAAGCAGTCTACGACGCTTCATCGATCCAGGCCCTCAAGGGGCTCGAGCCCGTGCGCCGCATGCCGGGCATGTACACGCACACGATCCATCCGCTGCACATCGTCCAGGAGGCCATCGACAACGCGGTCGATGAGGCGCTTGCAGGCTACGGGAAGAAGATCACCGTAACCTTTCGCAAGGATAGCTCGGTCGAGGTCGAGGACGAAGGCCGCGGCATCCCGGTCGACATGCACCCGGAGGAAAAGAAGCCGGCGGTTGAAGTCGCGTTCACGATGCTGCATGCCGGCGGCAAGTTCTCGAAGTCGAGCGACGCGGTGTATCACATCTCCGGAGGCCTGCACGGCGTCGGCGTTGCGGTGACCAACGCGCTTTCGACGCGGCTCGAAGTCGATGTGTACCGCGACGGCGCCAAGCACACGATCGCGTTCGAAGGCGGCGAGCTGGTGCAGAAGCTCAAGTCCGAGCGCAGCAGGCAATACGCGGGCCGCACCGGCACCGTGGTGCGCGCATGGCCGGACCCCAAGTATTTCGACAGCCCGAACATCCCGATGGTCGAACTCGAGCACCTGATCCGCTCGAAAGCCTACCTGCTGCCCGGCCTGACCACGGTCCTGCGCGTGGAAGGCAAGGAAGACAAGAGTTGGTTGTACGAGCGCGGCATGGCGCAGTACTTCGACTTCATGCTGCAGGGTCGCGAACTCGTCGCGCCGCTGTTCACCGGGGAGCGCCATTTCGACGAGAAGACGGCCGCGGACTTCGCCGACATCCAGGCGGGAGAAGGGGCCTCGTGGGCCATCGGCTTCGTGCCCGATGGCGACGTGTTCCAGGACAGCCACGTCAACCTGATTCCCACCCGCTCCCACGGCACGCACGAGGCGGGCTTTCGCAACGGCATCTTCGAGGCGATCCGCGCCTTCATGGAAACGCGCAGCTTGACGCCCAAGGGCGTCAAGCTGATCGCGGAAGACGTCTGGAGCCGCGCGTGCTTCACGCTCTCGGCGCGCATCGTGCGCACCCAGTTCCACGGCCAGACCAAGGAAAAGCTCACCACGCGCCATGCAGCCAAGCTGGTCGAGACCTGCGTGAAGGATGCTTACGAACTCTGGTTGAACCAGCACCCGGAGGACGGCAAGCGCATCGTCGAGCTTGCGATCGAGCAGGCCAACACGCGCCTGTCAAAAGGCAAGAAATTCGAGCGCAAGAAATCCTCGGGCGTCGCTACGCTGCCGGGCAAGCTCGTCGATTGCGCCTCGGACGACACTTCGCGCACCGAGCTGTTTCTCGTCGAGGGCGATTCGGCCGGCGGCTCGGCCAAGGAAGCACGCGACAAGGACACCCAGGCGATCCTGCCTCTGCGCGGCAAGGTGCTGAACACCATGTCCAAGGACGCGCGCACCGTGCTCGCCAACAAGGAGCTGCAGGCGATCGCCACTGCCATCGGTTGCGATCCCCACGGCATCGACGACAGCCCAGACCTTTCGGGCATCCGCTACGGCAAGATCGTGCTGATGACCGATGCCGACGTCGACGGGGGGCATATCCAGGCGCTGCTGCTCACGTTTTTCTTCATGCACATGCCGAAGATCGTCGAGACCGGCCGCATCTGGGTCGCGCAGCCGCCCCTCTTCAAGATCGAGGTGCCGTCGCAGGGGAAGGGCAAGCCGGCGCGGCGCGTGTACTGCCTCGACGACGATGAACTCGACGAGGCGCTGGCTGCGCTCAGGAAAGAGAAAGTGCGCGAAGGCAGCTGGGAGATCTCACGATTCAAGGGGCTTGGCGAGATGAGCCCGGAGCAGTTGTGGGAAACCACGATGAACCCGGATTCGCGGCGCCTGGTGCGCATGCAGCTCGACCGCGCGGACATCGAGCGGGTGCGCGGCAAGTTCGAGTTGCTGATGGATTCCGGGGAAGCGGAAGGAAGAAGGAACTGGATGCGGGAGCATTGGCGGACGGTGGAGGCGGATGTTTGAGAATGGTCGGCGTTCTTGTTGGATCCCGAGCGATTTCTCAAAATGAGGAGATTGTAGAAAGGCAAAACCGGTAAGGCGTAACTCAGGAGAAGAAGATGGCGCGCAGGACTAAAAAAGCCCTCTGGGAACGCGGCTATAAATCCCACTGCCTCTGGCGCGGCAAGGAAAAGCTCGCCAAGATCCGGCTCGAAGCCGATGCCGAGCTCAAATACGTATGGGAAGCAGCGGGGCGCACCGGCGAGTCCGGCACGCTCTCGGCGGCCAAGGCCGCCGCCGAGTACGCCTTGCTTCTCGCCGATCGACAACTGCCGCTCTTCGATTTCGAGGAGCCGCGGCTCCAGGCAACGAACTAGGACATGGACGACACCAACACCCTCGACCTCTTCTCGGCCGATTCCGGCGACGATTCCGCGCCGATCGAGCAGCACGCCGCACAGGCCTACCTCGGCTACGCGGTTTCAACCGTCAAGGCGCGCGCGCTGCCGGAGATCGCCGACGGCCTGAAGCCCGTGCAGCGCAGGATCCTGTATGCGATGGGCGACACCGGCGCCGACGGCTTCGCCAAGTGCGCGCGGTTCGTCGGCGAGGTGCTCGGCAAGTACCATCCGCACGGCGACTCATCGACCTACGAAGCCATGGTGCACATGGCGCAACCCTTCTCGATGCGCTACCCGCTCATCGACGGGCAGGGCAACTTCGGCTCGCGCGACGGTGATTCGGCCGCGGCCTACCGCTATACCGAGGCGAAGCTCTCGCGCTACGCCGAGCTCATGCTCGCCGAGATCGGCGAAGGCACGGTCGACTTCATCAAGAACTACGACGGCAAGTTCGACGAGCCGCAGTTGTTGCCGGCGAGGATGCCGTTCGGCCTGCTCAACGGCTCTTTCGGCATTCCCGTAGGCTTTTCCACGCGCATCCCGCCGCACAACCTGCGCGAAGTCGCGCTGGCCGCGGCGCTGGTCATCCGGAACCCTAAAGCGAGCGTGGACGATGTGCTCGCGCTGCTGCCCGGCCCGGATTTTCCCGGGGGCGGCCAGATCATTTCGAACGCCGCCGAGATCAGGCAGGCGTACGAGATCGGCCGCGGCTCGATTGCCATGCGTGCGCGCTGGCATGTGGAGCCGCTCGCGCGCGGCCAGTGGCGCATCGTCGTCGACGAGCTGCCGCACGGCGTTTCGTGCCGCCAGGTGCTTGAGGAAATCGAGGCCCTCGTGAATCCCAAGCCCGCCACCGGCAAGAAAGAGGTTTCGCAGGAGCAGAAGCGCCTCAAGCAGTTCGTGCTCGACATCGTCGAAACGGTGCGCGACGAATCGGACCGCAAGAGCCGCATGCGCATCATCATCGAGCCGCGCTCCTCGCGCCAGGACGCCGACGAAATGATGAAGGCGCTGCTGGTGCACACCAGTCTCGAGATGCGCTACCCGCTCAATCTCACCTGGCTGGGGCTCGATGGCCTGCCCGAGACCAAGGGCATCGTCGGCGTGCTGACGGAGTGGACCGGCTTTCGCATTGCCACGGTGAAGCGCAGAACACAGCATCGCCTGAACAAGGTCGAGGACCGCCTGCATATCGTCGAGGGCCGCATCAATGCCTTCGCCAGGATTGACGAGATCATCAAGCTGATCCGCTCCTGCGACGACCAGGCCGAGGCCAAGAGGAAGCTCTCCGAGAAATGGGGCTTTTCCGAGCGGCAGGCCGAGGACATCGTCAACCTGCGCCTCGGCCAGCTCACGCGGCTGGACGGCGTCAAGCTCAATGAAGAGAAGAAGGGCCTCGAGCAGGACCGTGACGAACACCGGCGCGTCCTCGACTCGGAGCGCGTGCTGCGCAACCTCGTGGTCAAGGAACTGGAAGAGGACGCGAAGAAGTACGGTGACGATCGCCGGACGCTAATCCGCGCGGACGAGCGCACCCAGATCGAGCGTGCCGTGATCGAGGAGCCGGTCACCGTGATCCTGTCGAAGAAGGGATGGGTCCGCGCGCGTGTCGGCCACGGCATCGACCTCACGACGGTCAGCTTCAAGGATGGCGACGGCCTGGCCCAGTCGGCCGAATGCAAGACCACAGACCAGGTCGTGTTCCTCGGCTCGTCGGGCAAGACCTGGACGCTCGACGCGGCCAGCCTGCCCTCGGGCCGCGGCGACGGTGCGCCGGTCAACAGCCTGGTCAACGCCAACGGAGACGGCATTGTCTGGATGGGCACAGGCGCAATGGAACAAAGCCTCCTCCTGCACACCACGGCCGGTCACGGGTTCGTTGCACAGCTCAAGGACATGGTCACGCGCATGAAAGCAGGCAAGGAATTCATGAAGCCGGCCGAGGGCGCGCGCGTCCTGCCGCCGGCCCCGGTGGCGGACTTCAAGGGCGATGTGAGTCCGCGAGTGGCGGCGCTGTCCTCCGACGGCCGGTTGCTGGTGTTCCTGCTCGACGAAGTGCCGCTGCGCCCGAATGGCGGACTGGGAGTGCAGCTGATCGCGCTGCCCGACAATGTCACCCTCGCCGCGGTGGCTGTCACCGACGGCACCAGCCTCACGCTCTCCGGCATGAAGCGCGGCAAGCGCCAGAGCGTGGAACTCGGCAAGAAGGAACTGCGCGAGTACGACGGCCGGCGCGCCCAGCGCGGCCGGGTGGCCGACGTGGGCCTCAAGGATGTCGATCTCCTGAGCAGCTAGGCGCTCGCCCGCCCGCTTGACGGCGGGCGAACGCAACTTCTACACTGGGTCATCGGAAGGAACACTGTGCCGATAATCGGAACACTCGAATGACCCCTGCCAACCAGTCCGTTGCGCGCGCGCTGCAGATCATGCGCGCGCTCGCCGATTCGCGCGAGAGCCTCGGCGTGCGCGAAGTGGCGCGGGCCGTAGGCGTGTCGCCCTCGATCGCCCAGCGGCTGATTTCGACGCTGGCGGATTTCGGCTTCGCCGAGCAGGAATCCTCGCGCCGCTACCGCGTGGGCGTCGGGGCATTCGCCGTCGGCAATGCGTTCCTTTCGGGCAATACCCTTGCGCGAGAGTCGCTCCCTGAACTGCAGGCGCTGGCCGAACGTCACCACCTGAACAGCTACCTCGGCGTCCTGCGCGGACGCTCGATCGTCTACCTCGCCGCTTTCCAGAGCAGTGGCCCGATCGCGATCAAGAGCGCGCCCGGCGCCGAAACGTACCTGCACACCACGGCCCTGGGCAAGGCGATCCTCGCGCAGATGACCTTGGATGAAGCGATGGCCTTGCTCGGCGCGCAACCCTACCGGCGCTTGACTGCGCGCACCAAGACACGCTTTGCGCCGCTCGCGGTCGAACTGCGCGCCGCGAAGGAAAACGGCTACGCGATCTCGGACGAGGAAAACCTCGTCGGCGTCTACGCGATCGGCGCATCTGTGCGAGACGCAAGCGGCGCGACCGTCGCGGCGATCAGCGGCGCGCTGGCTCGCCATGAACTCAGCCGCGCGAAACTGCCCGGCCTGTGCCGCCTGGTGCGCGAGGCGGCCGAGCGAATTTCGATGCGCCTGGGCGCGGCGACCCTGCCGGCACAGGCGCGCAACGGACTCACTCAGAGGAGAACCTGATGCTGATGAACACCCCGCGCCTGATGGAGCGCATGAAACGCGAAGGCATGGATGCCATCGTTGCCACCGCCCCGGAAAACGTGACCTACACCAGCGGCTTCTGGGCCATGAGCCAGTGGATCCGGCGCGGGCCGCAGGCCTACGTTCTGACGCCCGCCGAAGGGCGGGGCGAACAGGCCGTGGTCGCGAGCACCGGCACGCTCGACCTGCTCGCCGACCAGGAGGTGCCGATCAAGGATGTGCGACGGTACGGGTTCTTCGCCATCGAGAGCGACATTTGCGTGGATCACGATGAGCGCGACCAGCGCGTTTCGAGGATGCTCGACGAGGAAGATTGCGGCGACGCGGTCAATGCGCTGGTGTCGGCGATCAGGGATCGAGGTCTCGACAACGCCTGCATCGGCGTGGACGAGATGGGCATCATTCCGCAGTACCTCGACAAGCTTGCGGTGGCCCTGCCGCGCGCCACGATCAAGCGCGCCGCCGAGACTTTCCGGCATGCGCGCGCAGTGAAGACCGCGGAGGAAGTCGTCCGGCTGCGCGGTTCGGCACGGGTCGCCGAGCTGTCGATCGATGCTGCGCTCGCAGTAGCGAAGGAAGGCGCCACCGAGCGGGAACTCGCCTACGCGTTCCACGCCAAGACCATTGCCGAAGGCGGCACGCCGGTGCTCGGCGTGATCTGCACCGGCCCGCGCAGCGCGCTCTCCAGCGGCCAGCCGACCGACCGCAAGCTGGTGCGCGGCGACGTGATCCGGTTCGATGTCGGCGGCCGCCACGGGCACTATCGAGCCGATATTTCGCGCATCGCGGTGCTCGGCGAAGCCTCCGACAAGGTGAAGGCCTATCACCGCGCGATCCGCGCGGGGCTCATGCATGCGTACGACCTGATCAAGCCCGGTGTGCGCACCGCAGACGTGTTCAACAAGGTGGTCGAAACCGTGCGCAAGGAAGGCATCCCGCACTACAGGCGCAACCACGTGGGTCACGGCATCGGTCTTGACGGCTACGACGCGCCGAACATCACCCCCGGCAGCGGCGAAGTCTTCGAACGCGGGATGTGCATCTGCGTCGAGACGCCGTACTACGAGATGGGCTTTGCCGGCCTTCAGGTCGAGGACATGCTGCACGTGACCGCCGACGGCATCGAGTCGCTAATGAGCACCTCCAGCGAACTGCGCATCCTCTGAGATGCAGGGCGCTCGAATGCAGGCCGCTGGACTCCAGTGCGTGCGATGCGCGGCCGCGTACCCGCTCGCCCACCATAACCTCGATTGCCCGGCCTGCCGGGGCGCGCTGCGCGCCAACCTCACGGTGATTTATGGCGACGGTCTGTCGGGCGCGCGTCCGCGCCCCGCGCCTTCGAGTGCCGGCTCGATGTGGCGCTTTGCCGATGCGCTGCCGGTCGCTCGCAGCGAGGCCGTGACGATGGGCGAGGGCGGCACGCCGCTCACGTCGCTCCCGCGCGCGGCGGCTGAGATCGGCGTAGCGGCGCTGTATGCCAAGGACGAATCGCGCAACCCAACCTGGTCTTTCAAGGACCGGCTCGCGAGCGCGGCGATCTCCTCGGCCAAAGCCATGGGTGCGAAAGTCATCGCATCGAGTTCATCGGGCAATGCCGGCGCTGCGGCCGCGGCCTACGCCGCCCGCGCGGGCCTGCCGTGCATCGTGTTCACTTTTCAGGGCACGGCCGGCCCGATGGTCACGCAGATGCGGGCCTACGGCGCGATGGTCATCGCCACGCGCGACAAGGCGCACCGCTGGACACTGCTCGAAGAGGGCGTGCGCGAGTACGGATGGTTCCCGACCTCGCCGTTCTTCGGCCCGGCCGCGGGCAGCAATCCTTTCGGCATCGAGGGCTACAAGACGCTCGCCTACGAGATCGCCGAGCAACTCGACTGGCAGGTGCCCGACTGGTGCGTGCTGCCGGTGTGCTATGGCGATGCGCTGGTCGGAATGTGGAAGGGTTTTCTCGAGATGCGCGCCTGGGGCTGGATCGACCGGCTGCCGCGCCTTGTCGCCGCGGAAATCTACGGCTCTTTCGGCAAGGCGCTCTCCGATAACCTCGAAGCCCCGCCCGCAATGCCGAGGACACACGACACGGTCGCCGTTTCGATCGGCGCCGCGCAGGGCACTTTCCAGGCGCTCGACGTGCTGCGGCGCTCGGGCGGTTGCGCGGTCAGCGTCGCCAACGCGGATTTGATGCGCTGGCAGTCGGCGCTCGCGGCGAAGGAAGGGCTGTATGGCGAGCCTTCCGCGCTGGCGCCTCTGGCCGCGGTCGAGCAGTTGCGCAGGACCGGTGTGATCAGCGCGGGCGATCGCGTGGTGACGTTGTTTACCGCGGCGGGCCTCAAGGATCCCGAGGTCACCGCGCGCAGCTTGCCGGAACTCCCTGTGGTGGATGGCCAATTCGCCACCACGCTGGACGTGCTTACCGAACGATTCGGGTTCGATGCGGCTGCAATGAAGGCTCACTGACCAAGGAGAAATCAAAATGAAACCAAGAATTGCATTGTTCGCAGCGGCGGCTGCTTTCGCCGCGGCTTTCGCCGCAGTTCCGGCGCATGCGCAGTTCCCAGAGCGGCCGATCACGCTGATCGTGCCGTGGGCGCCGGGCGGCAGCACCGACGTGAGCAGCCGGGCGCTCGCCAAGGCGGCGGAAGGCGCGCTTGGCCAGCCGGTCGTGGTGGTCAACAAGCCCGGCGCTTCGACCACCATCGGCATGGCCGACCTCGCCCGCGCCAAGCCGGACGGCTACACGATCGGCACGCTGTCCTCGTCCTCGTACATGCTCAAGGCGCAGGGGCGCGACCTGCCCTACGACGCGGTCGAGGCCTTCACCTACGTGAGCTACTACGGCGACAACCTGATCGGGATCGCGGTCCTCAACGAGGCGCCCTGGAAAAAGCTCGCCGACCTGCTTGCGGAGGGCAAGGCGCAACCCGGCAAGTTCAAGTTCGGCACCGCCGGCGTGGGCAGCACCCAGCACCTGACGCTGGAAGCCCTCATGCTCGCGACCGGTTCGAAGTTCGTGCATATCCCGCAGCAGGGCTCGGCCGGTTCGATGCCCGCGCTGCTGGGCAAGCACGTCGATTTCATTTCCGAAGTGTCCGTCTGGGCGCCGTTCGTTGCGCAAGGCCAGGCGCGGCTGCTGGCCGTATCGACGCCCAAGCGCGCCGATGCCTATCCCGACGTGCCCTCGCTGGGCGAACTGGGATTCGACTCGTTGCGTTCGGTGCAGGCGATCATCGGGCCCGCCGGAATGCCCGAACCGGTGCGGCAAAGACTCGAGGCGGCATTCCGCAAATCCTTGGCAGACGAAGGCTTCAGGAACACGATGAAGAAACTCAGCATGGAAATCGTCGACTTGCCGGGGCCCGAAGTGAAAAAGCTCGTGCAGGGCGAACTGCAGCGCGCCACCGGCCTGGTGCAACGAATGAAAGCCACGGGCGGCTGAGAAACGGCGTGCTTACCCTGCGGACCGGCCGGCTGGCCGCCTGGGTACTCGGCGCGCTGGCGCTGGTGTTCTGCGCAGCCTCGTGGAAGTTGGGCTATTGGATCAAGGGCGCCCCCGGCCCCGGCCTGTTGCCGCTGGGGACCAGCCTGCTGTTGGCCGTCTGCGCCGCGTTCCTTGTCCGGGCACCCGGCCTGCCTGACGAAGACCCCGGCTTCGGCAAGGCCCCGCTCATGGCCTTTGCGCTGCTTTGCGCCTACGGATTGTCTTTGCCGTGGGGAGGCGTAGTGCTGCCTTCCGTGGTGTTCGGCACGTTGTGGATGCGCCTCTTGCACAAGCGCCCGGTCCTCGCGTCGATTGCAGTGTCGGCGCTCGTGAGCGGCGTTGGCGCGATGCTGTTCAAGGGGATGCTCAGGATTCCCTTGCCCCTCTGGCCCGCAATCTCGTGACCAGTGCAATCGACCTGCTGATGTACGGGTTCTCGCTGGCAATCCGCCCGGAGAACCTGATGTACGCATTCATCGGGTCGGTGGTCGGCACGTTCGTCGGCGTGCTCCCGGGCCTCGGGCCGGTGGCGACGATCGCGATATTGCTGCCGCTCACCTACCAGGCCGGTTCGCCGCTGGGCGCGATCATCATGCTGTCGGCGATCTACTACGGCGCGATGTACGGTGGTTCGACCACCTCGATCCTGATGCGCCTGCCCGGGGAGGCCGCCTCGGTGATCACTTGCCTCGACGGTTATGAGATGGCAAAGCAGGGTCGCGCGGGGCCGGCCCTTGCGATTGCGGCCATCGGCTCGTTCGTCGCCGGGACGCTCGCCATCATCGGCCTGTCGTTCGTCGGCCCCGCGTTCGCGCGCTTCGCGGTCGACTTCGGCCCGCCCGAAATGTTCGCGCTTGCGCTGCTCGGCGTGGCGTTGTGCGCGTCGCTCTCCGGCGGCCCGCCGCTGCGCGGCATTGCGATGGCGCTGGCCGGCATCCTGCTCGGCCTCGTGGGCGTCGACACGATGACCGGGGTCGAGCGCCTGACGATGGGCTCGTTCAACCTGACCGGCGGCATCGAGCTGGTGCCGATGCTCATGGGCCTCTTTGGGCTGGGCGAAGTGCTGCACAACGTGGCCGTGCGCGCCGGGGCTGTGCCGCTGACCACGAAGATCGGCAAGCTGATGCCCACGCGCAGCGACTGGCGCGAGTCGGCGCCGGCAATCGGGCGCGGTTCGCTGATCGGCTTCCTGATCGGGCTGTTGCCCGGCGGCGGCGCGATTCTCGGTGCGCTCATCAGCTATGCGGTGGAAAAGAAAGTCTCGGCGCATCCGGAAAGATTCGGCAAGGGCGCGATTGCGGGAGTCGCCGGTCCGGAATCGGCGAACAACGCGGCGGCCACTTCCTCGTTCGTGCCGCTGCTGACGCTCGGCCTGCCGGGCAATGCGGTGACCGCGGTGCTGTTCGCCGGATTGATGATCCAGAACATCCAGCCCGGGCCGCTGATGCTGGTGCAGCATGCGGACATCTTCTGGGGCGTGATCGCCTCGATGTACCTCGGCAACCTGATGCTGCTGGTGCTCAACCTGCCGCTGGTCGGGTTGTGGGTGCAACTGCTGCGGGTGCCGTTCTGGCTGCTTGCGCCTGCGATCGTGATGATTGCGGTATTCGGCACGTATTCGCTGCGCAACAACTGGTTCGACGTCGGCGTGCTGCTTGTGTCGGGCGGCGTCGGCTACCTGTTCCGGGCCGCCGCGTACGAGGCCGCGCCGCTTGCAATGGCTTTCATCCTTGCCGACATCCTCGACACTTCACTGCGCCAGGCGCTGCTGATGGGTGATGGCGGGGCGTCGATCTTCTTTACCCGGCCGCTTTCGGGTACGGTGCTCGCGGTTGCCGCGACCGTCGTCGCGGTGCAACTCTACAGCTACGGCCGGCGCCGCCGCCGGCAGGGGGCCTGAAATGGATTCTGCGAGGCACCTTTACACCGGCGCGGAGATCCGCGCCGATTACCTCGACAAGGTCACCGGCGAAGCGAAATTCGCCAGCGACATCGTCGTGCCCGGCATGCTGCACGGGCGCATCCTGCGCAGCACGATGCCGCACGCGCGCATCGTCCGCATCGATGCTTCGGCTGCGTTGGCCATGCCTGGCGTAGTCGCGGTGCTGACCGGCGCCGACCTCGCGGGCATCGATTCCTGGGGACTGTACCTGCGCGATCGCCCCGTAATCGCCATCGACCGGGTGCGCTATGTCGGCGAGCCGGTAGCCGCAGTTGCAGCGGTGGACGAATTCACCGCCGAGGAGGCGCTTGACGCGATCATCGTCGACTACGAACCCCTGCCGCACGTCACCAACGCCGAGGAGGCCATGGCCCCGGGGGCGCCGATCCTGCACGAGACCATGGACAAGCTGAAGGATTTCTACTTCAGGGGCGAGACGAAGACGGTCCCCGGCAGCAACATCTTCCAGCACTACCAGTATGAAACCGGCGACGTGGACAAGGCATTCGCCGATGCGCACCGCGTCTTCGAAGACGCCTTCAGGTTCCCGATGGTGTTCCACTACGCGATGGAGCCCCATGCGGTGGTCGCCGATTTCCGGGACGACTCGATCGCGCTGTGGAGTTGCGCGCAATCGCCCACCGCCGTGCAAAAGGTATTGTCGAAACTGTTTTCGATCCCGCTGGCGAAAATACGTGTCGTCTCGCCGTTCGTCGGCGGCGGATTCGGCGGCAAGGCCTCGGTAAAGATCGACCCGCTGGTGGCGGCGCTGTCGAGAAAGGCGAAGCGCCCGGTGCGCGTGTGCCTGTCGATCGCCGAGTCGATGCTCACCTGCCGCAGGCTGGACGGCCGCGTGGAACTGAAGACCGCGGTCGCGGCTGACGGGGCGCTGCTCGCCAAGTCGGTGCGCGTGGTGCTCAACGGCGGTGCCTACGCCGATACCGGGCCTGCGGTGGCGGTCAAGGCTGCGATCCGCGCAATCGGTCCGTACCGCATCCCGAACCTGCGGCTGGAGTCGTTCGCCGTCTACACCAACACCGTGCCCGGCGCGGCGTTCCGTTCGATCGGCGGGCCGCAGGCCGTCTGGGCGACCGAATCGCAGATGGACGTGATCGCCGATGCGCTGGGCATCGATCCGGTGGCGTATCGCCTCGCCAACATGCTGGGCAAGGGCGAGCACGTTCGCCCGGACCTGCGCGCGCTCGACGTGGACATGCCTTCCATGATGAAGAAGGCGATCGCGCTGATGGACGCCGAGGCCGGCAACGACAAACGTTCGCGCGGCGTGGCGGTGGCCGCCACCGATCCGGGCGTGCTGCCGGTGGGCGGTGCGATCGTGCGAATGAAGGCCGACGGCTCGGTGCTCGTCCTCGCCAACACGGTGGAGATCGGGCAGGGTACGCACGGCGTGCTGCGCTCGGTCGCGGCGCGCGCCCTTTCCCAGCCTCTCGCGAATGTCAGCGTCCCGGCGCCGGATACCGACATCGCGCCCTATGACTGGGGCACTGGGGCGAGCCGCTCTTCGGTCGTGATCGGCCTCGCGGTCGAGGAAGCCTGCGCGCAGATTTCCAAAGAAGTGAGGGAACTCGCTGCGGACCTCTTCGGCGGCGATGCCGCGGCCTACGTGCTTGCCGACGGCGGTGTCGCCGGACCGCATGGATTCAGCTCCATCGCAGACCTGCTGCACCGGCTGAACGGCGTGGACAGCGGCGAGTTCGTCGGCATTGGGCGGATCACGCCGCGCTCGAAGAATGGCGGCCTCGCGCTTGCGCCGCTCTTCTGGGAGACCGCGGTCGGCGTGGGCGAGACCGAAGTCGATACCGAAACCGGCGAAGTGCGCCTCGTGCGCTACGTGAGCGCGGCCGATGTCGGCCGGGTGCTGAACCGCAAAGCGGCCGAGGGCCAGGACGAGGGCGCCGCGGTGCAGGGCCTCGGCCACTCGCTCTACGAGGAGTTGCTCTACGAGGACGGGCAGCCGATCAATGCCAGCATGATCGATTACCACGTCCCGGCAATGGACGAGACGCCGCGCCAGTTCGTGACGCTGCTTGTCGAGAGCGGGGACGGGCCCGGGCCGGGCGGCGCGCGCGGCATGGGCGAAGGAGGCATCCTGCCGGTCGCGCCGGTGATCGCCAATGCGCTCGCCCGCCGCTACGGCGCGCGGGTGCGCGACCTCCCGCTGACCCCTGAGAAGGTCTGGCGCGCGCTGCGCGAGGCTGCGGCGCGCAAGGGGAAGGCATGAATATCCATAAATCGGTGGTGGACCTTGCATGACGTAAGCATCTCGGCCGACGGGCGCGACCCGCCCAAGGCATTCGACGCCAAGTTCGCCGCCGGCGAGGCCGGCGGCGCGGCGCAGATCTGGCTCGCCAACCATCTGTTCCAGCGCGATCCGGTCGCGCTTGCCTCACGGGTGCTCGGCGCAAGCACGCGCCTACGCGTCGCGCTGATGGCGATGAGCCCGTTCACCGTGCACCCGGTGCAGGCAGCGATGGCCGCTGCAACGCTGGATGAGTACTACCCCGGCCGGGTGACGCTGTGCTACGGGGTCGGCGCCCCAGTCGACCTCGACTCGGTGGGCATCGCTGCGCAGAAGCCCTTGCGGCCGATGCGCGAGGCGCTGCAGATCTCGCGCGCATTGCTGGCGGGCGAGACCGTGAAGCACGATGGGCAGACTTTCCGGGTTCACGGGCGCGGCCTCGCCACCGGCGCGCGCCGCGTGCCGATCGTGCTGGCCGCCTCCGGCCCGCAGATGCTGGAACTCGCGGGGGCCGCCGCGGACGGCGTGCTGATCAGCGCTTCCAGTTCGGTCGAGTTCGTGCGCTGGTGCATGGACCACGTGCGCCGCGGCGCGGCCGGGCGCAAGGTACGGGCCAGCGGGCTCGTCTATGCCTCGGTAAGCGCGGATAGCGCCGAAGCCGGCGCGCGCGTGCGCCGCATGCTCGCGATCACGCTGCGCGGCGAACACCACCGCTTGAATCTCGAGCTCGCCGGCACGCACCTCGACCAGGCCGCGCTGCGCGCCGCGGCGGCACGCAACGATTGGGCGGCCGCCGAGGCGCTGATCTCCGAAGAAGTCATCGCTCGTCACTCGGCCAGCGGCGACGCGGCCGGCGTGCGTGCGCGGTTCGCCGAATACCATGCCGCAGGCCTGGATGAGGTCGTTATCGCAGGTGCGCGCGACGGCGCGCAGATCGCGGCGCTGCTCGCCGCCGTGCAACCAGTTTTGTGAAAGGACTGCCATGAAATTCAGCGTTTGCCTGTCGACCGGTTTCGAAGGCGTGATGTACCCGATCCCGTTCGCCGGGCCGGAGGATTTCGTCGCGCAGGCGAAACTGTGCGAGCGCCTGGGCTACGACTCGGTGTGGGGCAACGACCACATCACCACCCAGGACTACGTGAAGGACCTGTTCCCCGGCAAGCCGCCGAATTTCTACGAGCCGCTGATCACGCTGGCCGCAATCGCCGGCGCGACGACGAAGATCGGCCTGGGCACGGCGCTGCTGGTGCTGCCGATGCGCGAGCCGGTGTACCTGGCCAAGCAGGCGCTCACGCTCGACCACATGAGCAACGGCCGCTTCATGCTCGGCGTGGGCCTGGGCGCCTACCGCGAAGAGTTCCTTGCCTGGGGCGGTAACCGGGTCAAGAGCGCGCGGCGCGGCGACATCATGGACGAGGGGTTGCAGGCCCTGATGCTGCTCCTGAACGAGCCCGAGGCGAGCATGGAAGGCAAGTACGCGGGATTCAAGGGTGTGCAGATGTTCCCGAAAGCACGGCGCCAGCCGTTCCCGCTTTACGTGGGCGGCCACAACGTGGAGGCGGTGGAGCGGGCCGCGCGCGTCGGGCAGGGCTGGCTGCCCGGCTGGCGGCCGTGGAACGAACTGGCCGAACGCATCGTGCTGCTCAAGCGGCGTGCCGCCGAGCATGGCCGCGACCCCGCGCAGGTCGAAGTCGCGCCGCAGTTCTCGGTGACCGTCGGCAAGACCCCGGAGGCGGCCGAGAAACGCTACATGGCCAGCGGCCTCGTGGCGCATCGCCAGTCGCTCGCCTACACGGGGCGCGACCTTTCCCAACAGGTGACCGCGAACCTCGTGGGGTCACCCGAACTCCTGCGTGAAAAGGTGGGCAAGCTGGCCGAGATCGGTGTCGACCACTGCTGCGCGCTGATGTTCCCGGCCGACACGGTCGCCGAAATGAACGACCAGGTGCAATGGTTCGCCGAGGACGTGATCAACAAGGTCAGTGCCTGAAGCAGCCGCCGCGATGACCGTGCAAGCGCATATGGCGCTCGACTACGAGTCCATCTTTCCGGGATCCCTGGATCGCGCGCACCGCTACAAGCTGTTTACCGGGACGGTGATCCCGCGGCCGATCGCATTGGTGACCACCCTCGGCGCACAGGGGCAGGTGAATGCGGCGCCGTTCAGCCAGTTCATCATCGTCGCAGTCGACCCGGGGCTGCTGGGGATCTCGATCGGCCCCGACCCGCGCGGCCACAAGGACACGCTGGTCAACATCCAACGCGAGGGGGAGTTCGTCATCAACACGGTGCCCGGCCCGCTGGCCGAAATCGTGCAGCGTTGCGGCGAGGACATGCCGCCCGAGGTCAGCGAAATCGAGGTCACCGGCCTGGGCCTGCTCCCGTCGGACGTTGTCAGGACGCCCCGTGTCGCGCAATCGCGGGCACAGTTCGAATGCCGGCTCGAGAGGATCGTCGAGGTGGGCAACGGGCCGAACCACTTCATCATCGGCGAGGTCGTGCTGGTGCATATCGGCCGGGGCCTGCACGAGGACTGCAGGGTGGATGCGCGCAGGCTCGATCCCCTGGCGCGCATCGGGGGCAGGAACTATTCGCGGCTCGGAGATATCATTGAAACCTGAACACGGGCCGGACGGCGGATCGATTGATTTCTATATTTGGCAAAGTAGTTGACCGGAATGCCGCGCAGATATTAGATCTACGCAATGTAAAGTCATTCTTTTCGGCGCCTTCCTGAATGCTTCCTGTCGCCTGGCCGATGGTGCGCCCGGCGCTTGCGCCGGTGTCGATCGTGGTCCTCGCCGCGTTTTGCGTGGCGGCCGGCCCGGCCCTGCCGGCGTCCCTGGCCGGCTTGCCGGCGCTCGGCCCCTATGTCGCGCTGCTGGCCGCCGGGGCGATTGCGCTCTGGTTCAACCGCGGGCGCGCCTTCATCGCCGCGGTTTCGATGCTTTGCGCCTACGCCGGCTATCGGTACGCGATCGACCTCAGCCCCTTTGCGGCCAAGGTCACCTACACCGCGCTGGTGGTGATCGTGCCGGCCAACATCCTCGCCTCAATGGTGCAGGCCGAGCGGGGCGTCTTCCACCACCATAACCACCGCTGGCTGCTGGTCATCGTCGCGGAGCTTCTGCTCGTGCTCTGGATCGCGAGCGCCGGTCGCACCAGCCTGTCGGGCGAATCGTGGAAGGCGATCTTCGAGCATTGGGCGCTCAACAGTCCGCCGACGCCGCTCATCGGGCGGCTCCTCTTCGCAGCCGCCCTCAGTGCGGTGGCGTGGCGCGCGTATCCCAGGCCATCCGCAATCGAGCCGCGCGCGCTCGACATCGGGCTTGCGGGCGCGCTGGCTTCGTTCTTCATCGCTGCGGAATGGGGCGCCTCGCCCGCGGTGTTCGCTGCTTTCATGACTGCGGCAGGCACAGTGCTCGTCGTCGCGGTGCTGCAGGAGACGCATCGCCTTGCATTTGCCGACGAGCTCACCGGCCTGCCCGGCCGCCGCGCGCTGAACGAGCGGCTGGCTGCGCTCGGTCCGGTGTGCGCCGTGGCGATGGCCGACGTGGACCATTTCAAGAAATTCAACGACGTGCACGGCCACGATACCGGCGACCAGGTGCTCAAGCTGGTCGCGGCGCGGCTTGCCGGGGTCCGGGGCGGCGGGGTCGCGTTCCGCTATGGCGGCGAGGAGTTCTGCGTGGTCTTCGACGGCCGCACGGCGGCCGAGGCCCTGCCGCACCTGGAAGACATCCGGGCGTCCGTAGAGGATTACAAGATGGCCGTTCGCAGCGAAGAGCGGCCCCGCGATGCCGAGGCCGGCACCCGGTTGCGCGGCGCGACGTTGCCACAGAAGATGATTTCGGTGACGATCAGCATCGGCGTGGCCGACCGGCGCGAACTCGACGTGAAGCCGTTGGCCGTGGTCAAGGCCGCCGACGAAGCGCTCTACCGCGCAAAGGGCGGCGGCCGCAACCGGGTTTCAACGTAACGCTTCAAGGAATTTCCATGGAAATCCTGCTTTTCGGCCTGGCCCTCTTCCTCGGCATCCACCTGGTGCCGGCGCTGCCGCCGCTGCGCGCAGCATGCGTCGCGAAGCTTGGGGAGAATCGCTACAAGGGCGTGTTCTCGATCGTATCGGCCGTCGGACTTGTACTGATCATTGTTGGATACGCGTACGCGCCGCGCGGGGAGCAGATTTTCATCCCTTCGGTGGGCGCGCGCCATGCATCGCCGCTGGTGGTGATCCTGGCCTTCATCCTGCTGGCCGCCGCAAACATGCGCAGCCACTTGCGGCGCATCCTGCGGCACCCGATGCTGATCGGGGTCGGGTTGTGGGCGCTGGTGCACCTGCTGGCCAACGGGCACGCGAAGGCGACGATCCTGTTCGGGGCTTTTCTCGTCTACGCGGCGCTGGACCTGGGCTCGGCGGTGGCGCGCGGCGCCGTAAAGACTTTCGTGCCGCAATTGAAGTACGACCTCATGGCCGTCGGCGGCGGCATCGGACTGGCGCTGCTGGTGCTGTGGATGCATCGCATCCTGTTCGGGGTCGCCCCGGTGCCCTGGAGCCTCTGAGGGCAGCGCAGCCCCGGCTACTTCTCGCCGATCTTCTTGGGCGGCTTGCCCTTGAGGGTGGTTTCGAGGACCGTGCCGATCGCGGCGCCGGCAACGGTGCAGATCAGGGTCCACCAGGACCAGAGGCCCTTCCACACCTCCATGTCGGCCATCACGATGCGCACCATCACCACCAGGATGAACACCGGAAATAGCATGCCGAAGAAGAAACTGAGTTTCATAAAGCCGACCTTACCAAAGTTTCAACCCGCGTGGAGGTGCGTTTTCAGGGTTTCTTCGCAACTCTTTGAATTGATAATATCCCGACTTCGGCGCCAATCGTCGCCTGAAAAGAAGCGGGAGGCAGTGAAATGCTCGAAAACATCAGCGGGAAGCGCCGTCGCATCGTCGTGCCCGAGGTGAAGGAGCCGCCGGAAGGCTACTGGTCGAACTGCTTCGTGATCGGCAATCTTGTGGTCATCGCCGGCATGGTGGGCAAGGACAGCAGGGACGAACTCGTCGGCCCGGGCGACGCCTATGCGCAGTCGGTCGCCGCCTTCGAGCGCATGAAGCTCTTCGTCGAGGCCGCCGGCGGGAAGATGAGCGACATCGTCAAGCTCACCGTCTACCTCGCCGACATCCGCCACCGCATCCCGTTTGTGGAGGCCAGGAAAAAATTCTTCAGCGGCGATTTCCCGCCGTGCGCAATTGTGGGCGGGCTCCTGTTTGCCCAGCCCGAGTACCTCGTCGAGATCGAATCGATGGCGATCCTGGGTTCGGGCGGTTAAGGCGTGGCGCCGGTCGTCGGCAAGCGCTTTCGCGAGGCCCTGGTGTGGGCGGCGGAGTTGCACGAAGACCAGAAGAGGAAAGGCGGCAATATCCCTTATGTCGCGCACCTGATCGGCGTGGCCTCCATAGTGCTGGAGCACGGCGGGGACGAGGACCAGGCCATAGGCGCGTTGCTGCACGATGCGCTGGAAGACCAGGCGCACCGCATGACGCCCGGTGAGATCCGCGCGCGATTCGGCGTAAAGGTCGAACGGATCGTCGAGGCCTGCACCGATGGCGACCCCGAGGAACAGCGCGACCGGGATCCGGCCCGATGGCGCGTGCGCAAGCAGAAATACATCGACGAGGTCGCCGCCAAGCCGGCCGAAGCGCTGCTGGTCTCGATGGCCGACAAGCTCTACAACGCCCGCGCGATCCTGGAGGACTACCGCGAGATCGGCGACAAGCTCTGGCCGCGCTTTACCGCCGGCCGCGACGGCACCCTTTGGTACTACCGGGCGCTGCTTTCAGCCTTCAGGCCGCGGGCCGAAGGCCGGCTCTGGCACGAACTGGACCGCACCGTCGCCGAGATCGAGCGGCTGGCCCGGTCCTGACTATCCCCGGAACCCGTTGCCCATCAGGGCGAGGAATTCGCGCCGCAGCGCCGCGTCTTCGAGAAAGCAGCCGCGCATCACGCTGGTGGTCATCTTCGAATCCATGTCCTTGACGCCGCGCCACTGCATGCAGAAGTGGTTGGCTTCCATCACCAGCGCGAGGCCGTCGGGTTTCATCTTGCCTTCGAGCAGGTCGGCCAGCTGCACGACCGATTCCTCCTGGATCTGCGGGCGGCACAGGACCCATTCGGCCAGGCGCGTGTACTTCGACAGGCCGATCAGGTTGGAGGCCTGGTTGGGCATCACGCCGATCCAGAGCTTGCCGATGATCGGGCACAAATGGTGCGAGCAGCAGCTGCGCACCGTGATCGGCCCGACGATCATCAGCTCGCTCAGGCGCTTGTCGTTCGGGAACTCGGTGAGGCCCGGCATCGCGTTGAAGCGGCCGCCGAAAATCTCGTTGATGTACATCCTGGCCACCCGCCGTCCGGTGTTGCGCGTGTTGTGGTCGGCCTCGATGTCGATGACCATGGACTCGAGCAGCGACTTGACCTTGGCCTCGACCTCCTCGAGCAGCTTCTCGCGCTCCCCGGGCTTGATGAACTCGGCAATGTTGTCGTTGGCGAAATAGCGCTTGTTGGCGGCCTTGATGCGCTCGCGGATGACTTGCGACATCGGCACGCCGAGGTCGCTTCGGGTCTTGGGCATCTAATGCTCCGGGACTGGGATTGATAGGCGATTGTAGGACAGCGCGGCTATACTTTCAGTTCCCGATGAAATCGCCCCTGATCCCCACCACCGTCGTCGGCAGCTACCCGCAGCCGCACTGGCTTGTCGACCACGCATTGCTTTCCAAGGTCGTGCCGCGCGTGCGCATGAAGGAGATGTGGCGTGTGCGCGAGGAATACCTGCATGAGGCGCAGGACGACGCCACGCTGGTGGCGATCCGCGACATGGAGCGCGCCGGGATCGATATCATCACCGACGGGGAGATGCGGCGCGAAAGCTATTCGAACTACTTCGCCACGGCGCTGGAGGGTGTCGATACCGACAACCCCGGCATCATCCGGAACCGCATGGGGGTGGAGACGCGGGTGCCGCGCGTGGTCGGGAAGATCTCGCGCCGCCATGCGGTGGAGGTGCGCGACCTGCAGTTCCTGCGCGCCAACACCGACCGCCTGATCAAGATCACGCTGCCCGGCCCGTTCACGATGGCGCAGCAGGCGAAGAACGAGTTCTACGGCACGATCGACGAGGCGGCGATGGACTTTGCAGCCGCGGTGAACGCGGAGGTGCGCGACCTGCAGGCTGCCGGGGCGGACGTGATCCAGCTCGACGAGCCGTGGCTGCGAAATGACCCGGAAGCCGCCAAGCGCTTCGCCATTCCCGCGATCAATCGCGCGCTGGAAGGCATCACGGTGCCCACCGTCATCCACCTGTGCTTCGGATATGCCGCCGTGGTGCCGGGCCAGAAGCCGACGGGGTATTCGTTCCTGGCCCAGCTTTCGGAGAGCACCGCCGAGCAGGTTTCGATCGAGTGCGCGCAGCCCAACCTCGACCTCGGCGTGCTCTCGGAACTCTCCAACAAGAAGATCGTGCTGGGCGTGATCGACCTCGGCAGCGCGAAGATCGAGACCGGCGAGGAAGTCGCGGCACGCATTCGCAAGGGGCTCGAGCATGTGTCGGCGGAGCGCTTGATCGCCGCGCCCGACTGCGGCATGAAATACATGGATCGCTCAGTGGCCTTCGGCAAGCTCAAGGCGCTGAGCGAGGGCGCATCAATCGTGAGAAAGGAGATTTCCTGATGGCAACGATCCTGGGAAGTGGCGAGCACCGCTATCGCGTGGTGGAAGACTGGGCGAAGCTGCCCGAGGGCTGGGAATTCAAGGACGCGGCGGCGGTGGCCGTGGACAGCAAGGACCGCGTCTACGTCTTCAACCGCGGCGAGCATCCGATGATGGTGTTCGACCGCGAGGGCAACTTCATCAAGTCCTGGGGCGAAGGCACTTTCCCGCGCGCGCACGGCCTGCACATTGATGCAAACGACATCCTCTATTGCACCGACGACCTCGGCCACATCGTGAGGAAGTGCACCACCGACGGCAAGGTGCTGCTGGAGTTGGGCGTACCCGGAAAGCCGACGCCCTACATGAGCGGCCTGCCGTTCCACCGCTGCACCCATACGGCGTTGTCGCCCAAGGGTGAGATCTACGTAAGCGACGGCTACGGCAACTCGCGCGTGCACAAGTATTCGCCTGACGGCAAGCTGCTGCTGTCCTGGGGCGAGCCGGGCACCGACCCCGGCCAGTTCAACATCGCGCACAACATCGTCACCGACGCCGAGGGCTGGGTCTACGTCGCCGACCGCGAGAACCACCGCGTGCAGGTCTTCGACGGCAACGGCAAATACGAAACGCAATGGACCAACATGCACCGCCCCTGCGGCCTCTACTGCTGCCAGAAAAATGGGGCCAGGCTCAATTTCATCATCGGCGAACTCGGCGCCGCCATGCCGGTCAACCGGCAGATGCCGAACGTCGGGCCGCGGCTCACGATCGTCGACAAGAAAGGCAACAAGATTGCGCGCCTCGGCGGCGAGGCGGGGCCGGGGCTGGAGACCGGCAAGTTCGTCGCGCCGCACGGCCTTGCGGTCGATTCGCGCGGCGACATCTACGTGGGCGAGGTGAGCTACACCGAAGCCCCGCGCCTTTTCCCGGACATGAAGATCCCGTGGCGCATGCGTTCGCTGCAGAAACTGGAAAAAGTGGCCTGACCGGGCTGGTGCGGACGGCGCCATGGAACGCACCGAGCGCTTTTACCGCATGGAACAGTTGCTGCGCGAGCGCAAGAGCGTGCCGCGCGAGGTGTTCCTCAAGGAGCTCGAGGTGTCGCCCGCCACCTTCAAGCGCGACCTCCAATACCTGCGCGACCGCTTCAAGGCGCCGATCGAGTGGGATACCGAGACGCAGGGCTACCGGCTCGACCCGAACTCGCCGCAACTCGAGTTGCCCGGGCTGTGGTTCTCGCCGGCCGAAACCTACGCCCTGCTCACGATGCAGCACCTGCTGGAGACCCTGCAGCCGGGCCTTCTGACGCCGCACGTGAAACCGCTGCTGGACCGCCTTCGCGCGGTGCTCGACAAAGGCGACCATAGCGCCGAAGAAGTCGAGCGGCGCATCCACGTGCTCCAGCAGGCCGCACGCAAGGCGAAGCTCGGACATTTCGAGGTGGTGGCTGCCGCGGTACTCAAGCGAAAGCGTCTCGCGATCGCGCACCACAACCGCGAGCGGAACGAGGTGACCGAGCGAACGATCTCGCCCCAGCACCTCGTCCACTACCGCGGCAACTGGTACGTGGACGCTTGGTGCCACAAGGCCGAGGGTGTGCGCAGTTTCGCGCTGGACGCGATCCGCGCGGCTTCGTTGCTGGACGAGAAAGCGAAGGACGTGCCCAAGGCCCAGCTCGACGAGCACTTCCAGTCCGGCTACGGCATCTTCGCCGGCAAGGACGTGCAGTGGGCGAAGCTGCGGTTCACGCCAGCGCGCGCACGCTGGGTCGCGAGCGAGGACTGGCACCCGAAGCAGAGATCACGCTTCGATGCCGACGGCAGCTACGTGCTCGAAGTGCCCTACAGCGACCACCGCGAGTTGTTGATGGACATCCTCAAGTTCGGGGCGGATGTGGAGGTGCTGGGGCCGGCCTCGCTGCGTGCGAAGACGCGTGACCAACTGAGAGAGGCGGTGAAGCGTTACCTGGGATAGCCGGCCGCTGCAGCGTCGGCACGATCATTTCGTTACGCTTGACGTAACGAATAATAGTCGTTAGCTTTGACGCATGATCGTGAGCTTCAAGGACAAGCGAACGCGTGAGATCCACGAAGGAGTATTTGTAAAGGCGTTCTCCGGTTTTTCGCGCCAAGCGGAGATGAAACTCGATCAGCTCGATGCCGCGACCAAGGCGCAGGACCTCGCGAGTCTTCCCGGCAACCGGTTCGAGGCTTTGAAGGGCGATCGCAAGGGGCAGTACAGCATCCGGATCAATGACCAGTGGCGAATTTGCTTCGAATGGCCGACCGGGTCGCCGGGACCGACGAACGTCGAAATAGTCGATTACCACTGACGAGGAATTTCATGGGACGCAGTGCAATCCATCCAGGCGAACATCTGGCTGAACAACTCGCGGAACTGGGCATGAGCGCTGCCGAGCTTGGACGGCGACTCAAGGTGCCGACCAACCGGATTACGGGGATCCTCAACGGTCAGCGGGCAATCTCCGGTGATTCCGCGCTTCGTTTGGCGCATTTCTTCGGGAACAGCGCTGAGTTCTGGCTGAATCTGCAGAAGCTGTACGAACTTCGACTGGCAGAGCAGAAAACCGGTGCAATGATCAAGAAGCTCCCGAAGCTGGTTGAACTTACCGGGTAGGGATACTTCCGGCCCGCGCCGGAACTTGCCTTTCCCAAGGTTCGGCAGATATCACACCAGCGCCATGCTCGGCCCGCATTCTTGGTAAATTCAAACCGTTCTCTGAGGGTATGGAAAATCCATGGACGCAACCGTCTCGGTCAAAGGCCAGTTGGTGATCCCGTCGAAAATCCGGCGCAAATTCGGCATCGTTGCGGGGACACGGGTGCGTGTGGACGTCGATGAGGCGGCGCACCGGATCATCCTCACGCCGGTCACGCGGAATTACATCCAGAACCTTCGCGGGAAATACAAGAGCAGGGGTCTTCTGGCAGCGCTGGCGGCTGGGAAGCGGCACGACAGGGAATTTTGACGGCGCGCAAGTCCTCTGGATCAGCGTCCGGTGGCTTTGAATTTCCCCAGCTTCCCTTTCTCCAAATTCGGCAGGAACCACACCAGCAGCCCCAGCGCCGGCAGGTAAGAGGTGAGCTGGTACACAAAGGCGATGCCGTGCGCGTCCGCAACGCGCCCCATCACGGCCGCGCCCAATCCCCCGAGCCCGAACGAGAAGCCGAAGAACATTCCCGACACCAGCCCTATGCGCCCCGGCAGCACCTCGTGCGCAAAGACCAGGATCGCGGGGAAGGCCGACGACATCAGCAGCGCGATCAAGATCGAGAGCACGCCGGTCCAGAAGAGGTCCGCGTACGGCAGCATCAGCGTGAACGGCAACGCCCCGAGGATCGAGATCCAGATCATCGGGCGGCGGCCGATGCGGTCGGAGATATGGCCGCCCACCAGCGTGCCGGTGGCGATCGCGGCCATGAAGATGAAGAGCTGCACCTGCGCGGCCTGCACCGGGAGCTGGAAGCGCTCGATCAGGTAGAAGGTGAAGAAGGTCGTGATGCTCGAGGTGTACACGTGCTTGGAGAACACCAGCACCATGAGCAGGAACACGAAGAGCACCGCGCGCGCATGCGGGACCGGCGCCGCGACCGTCGTCTTGGGTGCCGCGCGCAGTTTGGCGAGGTGCGCCGAGTACCACATCCCCACGCGCACCAGCACGAACATCGCCAGCAGCGCTGCCAGCGAGAACCACGCGATCGAACCCTGCCCGCGCGGCAGGATGATGAACGCCGCAAGCAGCGGGCCGATCGCGCCGCCGAGATTGCCGCCCACCTGGAAGATCGATTGCGCGAGACCATAACGCCCGCCCGAGGCCATGCGCGCCACGCGCGAAGCTTCCGGGTGGAACACCGCCGAGCCGGTGCCGATGAAGGCCGCGGCCAGCAGCACCGCGTAGTAGTTGTGGGCCATCGACAGCAGCACGAGACCCGTGAGCGTGCCGCCCATTCCGACCGCGAGCGAAAACGGCTGTGGTTTCCTGTCGGTGTAGATGCCGATGGTCGGCTGCAGCAGCGAAGCCGTGAGCATGAACGCGAGCGTGATCAGGCCGATCTGCCCGTAGTCGAGGTGGAAATCGGCCTTGAGCATCGGGTACAGCGCCGGCAGCAGCGACTGCATCAGGTCGTTGAGCAGGTGGCAGAAGCCCAGCGACAGCAGGATCGGGAAGGTGGTTTCTGCTGCCGTGAGCGGGGCGGCGGGCGCGGGGGTGGCGGTGACGGCTTTCTGCATTCCTGACAATGTCCTGAAGGGCTTTTTCGACATTATCCGCCATGGCGGGGATCGTGAGATTGCCCGGTTCGAAATTGAAAGCTATCTTTCCTGCCGTGAAGAATGAAATTGCCGAATTTGACGTTCCAGCGGACAGGCTTGCCGCGCTGTGCCAGCGGTACGGCGTGGCGAAGCTGAGTCTCTTCGGTTCCGCTGCGCGCGGCGAAATGACCCCGGACAGCGATGTCGACCTCATGGTGGAGTTCGCGCCCGCGAGTAAGGTCACGCTGTGGGACATGCCGGAGATGCAGGCCGAGTTCTCTGCGCTTCTTGGCGGGCGGCGGGTCGACATTGTTCCTCCGGAGATAATGAGGAATCCATTCCGGCGCAAATCGATCCTTGCGGATCTCAGGGTCTTATATGAAGCCTGAGACGAACGATGGCGGCTGCCCATGAACACGAGACGCGAATTCGCTATCGACGCCCAACGGACCGAGCTTGCATCCATCTGCGTCGAACTTGGGGTACGTCGACTCGAACTCTTTGGCTCTGCCTTGCGCACGGACGAACCGAGGGACCTCGATTTCCTGGTCGATCTCGGCGAACGCCCTCCGGTCGAGTACGCGAACGCCTATTTCCAGCTGCTGGAGCGGCTGCAGGGATTGTTCACGCGGCCGATCGATCTCGTAACACCGGCCGGTCTCGGAAATCCGTACTTTCGCGAGCGCGTAGAGCAGGAAAAAACCTTGCTATATCAAGCCTGATCGCCTTGATGAACTCCGTGGGCAGGTTGCTCGCCCGACTTTGACAAAGGCCGTAAGGGGCAGGCTCATCCCCTGAGCCACCCCCAGGCTCACACTTGCCTCCCCACCTTTGGAGGAGACCTCCATGCAAGCCACAGTCAGCCCGCTTACGCCCCGCACCGCTTCGCTCAGTTTCCATGCCCGCGCCCGCATGCAGCAGCGGGGCATCCGCGAGTCCGCTTTGGACATGCTCCTCTCCTACGGCAAGGAGGCCCACGACCACCACGGCGCGGTGATCTTGTATATGGACAAGGCCGCGCAGAAGCGGCTCGAAGCTGCCTCGCGCCTGAAGAGCGAGGTGCGTCGCCTCGCCGGCCTGTACGCCGTGCTGTCGCGCCACGGGCAGGTCCTCACCGTCGGGCACCGCACCCGGCGGATCAACCGGGTTTAGCGCGCCATGTTTCGTTCACCGGCGATCAGCTTGCGTGTTGGGGAGCCGAATGCGCGGCTCGATGCGTTGCTGGAGAAGGTGGGGGTGGAGACTGCGGCTTGCATCCGTGCCGGGCGGGAGAGCGTGCGGCGCGACCTGGCCGAGGCGCTGGAAGAGCAGGGGTATGTGGGGACGGGCGAGGGGAGCGTGCTGGTGGTGGGGATGGGGAAGCCCAAGGCGAAGGAGCTGGGGCGGAGGTTGAGGCAGAGGGCGGTGATTTTTCACCGGAAGGGGGAGAGGACGGAGCTGGTTTTTGTGGGGTAGGTATAACAGAAGTGGTAATTGGATTGGCTTGGGAGGCGCGTGGATGTTAGGTCTACGAGAATAGAAGTTTAACAATCAGGCATCCAAAGACGGTACTTATGTCGTCCGCGACGACGGACTGAGATCCGGATTGTCCTTTACAAAAAGTTACCCAACGGGTAATATTCAGGGGGTGCTTAGATATTGGAGACGCGATGATCCGCAAAGGGCAAAAGGTCTACATCCGGCCCGAATGGCAGGACGACGGCGATGACGAATTCCTGTGGATCGCGATCGAGGACGAGGACCGCGGCCTGGTCAAGGTGGTGACCTTCATGCCAGAACTTCGATTTTCCCCTGTTTCATGGATCGAAACCCGGATGCTGATCGCAGGTGACTCAACCCTCTACTGACGTTCTGCGTGACGCCCGAACGAAACTTGGGCTGACTCAGGCGCAGGCCGCGCGAATGGCATTCGTGTCACTGCGGGCTTGGATCAAGTATGAATCCGGCGAGCGAAAGATACCGGCGCCTACGTGGGCGGTCTTTCGTCTGCTCACAGGGATCGCTACGCTAGTCCAGATACGAAGCGAAACTCGATAAACCAGAGGTCTGATCAATTCATTCTAAGTGGAGAGCACAAGATGATCACTTCACGTGTCCCCGAATTTGAAACACCGACCTTTGACGGAATGAGGGCTTGGTTCAAGGCAATGGCCAAGCGCAGGCTGCTTTTTCACCCTGACGATCCACCCACCAGGATTGTCTCGATCGAGAACGGTAACCGCGTGTTCAGCCGGCACGAATGTCGGTTGCTGAGGGCGATCCTTACCGAAATGTTCGAGCGTTTCGGTGATCAGGTTTACGAAGCGGCGTACCCAGTGGTCATGAAGGAGTTCCGTGCAATGATCAAGCGCTGAACTTAGCGCTGCCGGTTTTGGAGGCCATCGTCAATAAGGGCGCTCTTCGGATATCCTGGATAAACTGCAGACATGACTAAGAAGATAGGCAAGGTTGGCAACGTAAAGAAGGCCCCTCGAAATAAGGCGAGACAAGAAGTTGCTGAATATCGAGTTAACGGGCGGGCCGCATATCGCAAGTTGAGGTTTATCGATCTTTTCTGCGGTATCGGTGGGTTCCGGATTGCGTTCGAGCGGGCAGGGGCAGAGTGTGTTTTCTCCAGCGACTATGACCAGCACTCTCAGATCACGTATGAGGCAAACTTCAAAGAGAAGCCTCACGGAGACATCTATGAAGTTGCCGACGCCGATATCCCGGTGTTTGACATTTTGTGTGCGGGCTTCCCATGTCAGCCGTTCAGTATCGCCGGTGTCTCCAAGAAACTAAGTCTCGGTCGGAAGCACGGATTTGACGACGAAAAGCAAGGTAACCTGTTCTTCCGGATCGCCGATATCCTGAACTATCACCAACCCGCAGCGTTTGTACTTGAAAACGTGAAGAATCTGAAAAGTCACGACAAGGGTCGGACGTTTCAGATCATTTACGACACTCTAACTTCTGCACTTGGTTACCAAGTTCAGTACCGCGTGATCGACGCTCAAGGTCTTGTCCCGCAGCATCGGGAGAGAATTTTTCTGGTCGGATTTAAGCCGAGTCGTCTATTTGAGTTCCCGGATGTTCCGAAGTCCGGGCCCCGCCTAGGCTCGATACTGGAAGAGGACGTCGACAAGAAGTACACGCTTTCTGATCATCTCTGGAAATATCTCCAAGACTATGCAGACAAGCACAAGGCTGCAGGTAACGGCTTCGGCTTTGGAATTGTCGGGGCCGACAGCGTGACCCGAACTTTGAGCGCGCGTTACCACAAGGATGGATCGGAAATTCTTGTGGGGCAGGCGCGCGGGAAGAATCCTCGTCGATTGACGCCTCGAGAATGCGCTCGGTTGATGGGCTATCCGAAGGACTTCAAAATTCCCGTATCCGACACTCAGGCATACAGGCAGTTTGGAAATTCCGTAGTCGTGCCTGTGGTCGAGCGAATTGCGAAGAACGTAATGGAGGCTCTGGCTCGGCCGGTGGAAGAACGGCCGCTACTTGTCCTCAATGATGCAAAAAAGTCACGGCATTCAGCCTCTCCAACAAAGAGAGCTATGGGGAGCAGAAAAGGGAGTCGAGTTCTAGCGTGACTTAGTCAAAATCAACCCAAGGTTCCCAATTCCAAGCGGTTGAATCGTATCGAAAGTGCGGGGAGTATCATCCTCCTCACCAATGACCGATATCGTAGATAAGAGGACGCGCAGCCGGATGATGTCCGGCATCCGCGGGTCGAATACATCTCCCGAACTAGCGGTTAGAAAGCATCTTCATGCCGCAGGGTTCCGGTATCGGCTGCATGTCCCGAGCCTTCCGGGGCGACCTGATATTGTCTTGCCGCGTTTAAAGTCGGTCGTTCTTGTCCATGGGTGCTTCTGGCATCGGCACGAGCAATGCAAGTACGCCTACATTCCCAAGTCAAACGTTTCGTTCTGGGCCAAGAAGTTCGAAGCAAATGTGAAGCGAGATAAGCTCGTGCGCAATCAGCTGAAAAAGGCGGGCTGGCGCATTCACGTAATCTGGGAGTGTGAAGTGCACGAGCGTGGACTTGCGCAGATCGTTCGAAATCTAAAAGAAAAATAAATTTCGAGTGGGGAGGATGATGACGCTATTCGAGTATGCGCAGTCGGTCACAAGCAAATTCGGGAAGACTCTTCGCACAGGTGAAGTGCTTGCGAAGATTCTTACTACAAATGATGACGCCGGTAGGCACGGAGTCCTGGTTCCGGCAGACGTGTATTCATTTTTTCCCGACCTGCCAGTTCCAGATCCTAGTCAGAACGCAACCGATGAGTTCGAATCCTGTGACTATCTGTCGGGAAGGGTAGGGGTTCTTAAGTACAAGTACTATCAGCGTTACCCAGAACGGCGAATCACTCGGCTGAATAGTGTGCTCAACAATAGAGAGCATGAGCCAAGGATTGTTGTATTTCTTAAAGCAAAGCTCGCCGACGGCGCCATCGAATACTTCGTTGATTGCGCAGATTCATCCCCCAATAGCCGATTTGGCTTTCTTTTCACTCTCCTGTTTGGCGATGAGATAGAAATCGCGTCAGGTGTTTTCACCCTTCGCCCGGTCGAATCGTCGGCTTTTTCGATTGATGAAAATCTGTCTGAACTCTTGGGTGAGTTCGATCGCGTTTGCGCGGAAGGTTGGATAGAGTCCCTTCGCAAAGGTCCGACTGGGATCGGCTATACCTTCGAATCTCTCTTGGGGATCAAGGAGAATAACGAACAGATTGCAGACTTCAAGGGCATCGAAATTAAATGTAAGGGCATCAAAGAGGATGCGGCCGATTCCACGGGGAAACTCAATTTATTCCAGCGCGCACCTGTATGGGCTCAGAAGATGAGTACGAAAGAGAGAATCCGACAAGTCGGAAAAGCAAGTGCGAATGGATTGTTCCGGTGTCATTCTCAAGTCACTACGACTGCAAACAATGTCGGTCTTTCTCTTCGCGTACTCGATGTTGAAAGAAAAATAGACCTTCAAAAACTAGCCGAACCGCTCGGACATTGGACTTTCGAGGCTCTACAGAAGCGTCTTGAAGAGAAGCATTCAAGAGCAGTTTTCGTCAAAGCTAAGATCCAAGAAAAGGAATCGAAGAGATTTTTTAAATACGAGGAACTTGTTTATTGCGAACGACCAAGTATGGATCGTTTCGTCGATTTAGTTGGTCATCGCAATCTTGTGTTTGAATTCATGATGTCTGAGAGGCCGGGAGGAGAAATAAAAAATCACGGATATCCGTGGAGATTGATTAGAGAAGAGTTTCTCGAGAGCCTTTTTTCGTTTCAAATAAAGCTCAGGCAAAAGCAAATTAAAAATTAATCGGAAATCATGTTGAATCGCGATCGGTGGGAGTGTCGCCCCGGGCGTCTCGTGAAGCGGTTCTGGTAGAAGTTCGAGAACTCAAGCGCGGCGAACGTTCACCCTCGCTTCCGCCAGCGCGCCCTCGAGCGCGCGATTCGGGGCGAACGCGCCGGAAAGCGCCTTGCTGAACGCGGCGAAGTCCTGCTTCGACAGCGTCACGCGAAATTCGCGATCGAGCAGCGCCAAGGCCCTTTCCTTGACGGCAGCACGCACGAACCCCGCCATGGTCGTCCCCATGAGGGCGGCGGCGCGAGACACGATTTCCTTTTCATCGGCATTCATCGTCAGCCAGAAACGGACGCGCGTGCTCATCGGGACGGTTCCTGCAGGGGAGGGGGGCGATATCGGAATCTACCGTAAGCAGGTCGGCAACGGCTCACCTCAATCCCCCCTCGCCCCCGTCTCCCCCGGCGTCCCCCCCACCGCCTCCAGCCCGTATCCGCCAGCCGCTTCGCCACCTCCGGCTGCTTCACCACCTCCGCCACGGCCGCCGAAACACGCGACACGACAACAGCAGGCGTCCCCACAGGCGCGATCATGCCCTGCCACACCTGGAACTCGAACCCGGGCAGCACCTCCGCCATAACCGGCACCCCAGACAGCAGCGGATCGCGGCGCCCGCCGCTCAAAGCCAAAGCTCGAAGCTTGCCGGCGCGCACGTGGGGCAGGGCGATGTACACGTCGACGAACATCATGTCGACCTCGCCGCCGAGCAGCGCGGCGAACCCGGGCCCGGCGCCCTTGTAGGGCACGTGCGTGAGACGCACGCCGGTCAGGGACATGAACAACTCGCCGGCGAGGTGCGGCGAGGTGCCGCTTCCGGCTGAGGCGTAGTTGAGCTTGTCGGGGTTCGCGCGGGCCAACGCGATCAGTGACGCAACCGAATCGGCGCCGGCCTTCGAGTGCACCGCCAGGACGGAGTAGTTGTTGGTGATGATCGAGACCGGCACGAACCCGTCGGGGTCGAAGGCGAGCGGTAAGCGTCCGGTGGATACCGTCTTGACGCCTGCAGCGACACGCTATTTGTCGCCCTAATGATTCCGGGCCATGCGCAGCAATGCAGCGTTTGCGCCGTGGCGGTCGAACCGGTCTGAAGCGAAGTCCAGCCCGTTGAGCTTTGCGGTACCGATCAGGCTGTAGATGCCGGCGGCGCGCTCCTGAGCCTGCGTCCGATCCAAAGATCGGCGGCCGCATACCGAAGAATCGCCGCTTGAGGGTATAGGTCGGAACCCTGAGTTCTCCTGTGCTTGTTCATCCGGGTACGCAGCGCATTCAAGCGGACTCGACCGCCTTCCTGGCGTTCTCCTCGCGTGCCTGCTCCAGGGCCGCGCTGCGCTTACGCATGCGATCGATCGCTGCGACTTTGTCTTCCCAGCTCGGGGCGTGCGCGTGCTTGCGCCACGCAGCCTTGACACGGGCTGCGTGCTGTTCCAGAAAAGCAGGATCAAGCGTATCGACGGGCATATTCGTTCCAGCGCGCCTGTTCCACCGCTCCGCGCACCGCGTCCTCCACCAAGGGCGTATAGGCAGGCAGTATCTTCACCGGCCAGGAGCGGATCAGCACGTGTTCGTCCCGTACCGTCGCGCCAAGTTCCTTCAGGCGCTCGTAAAGCGGAGTCATGACTACGAGACCGCCGGGAGACGGCCGCACAAAAGCGAATATATCCAGGTCCTCGGTCGCTACCGCCTCGATGTAAAAACTCGCCGCGATCGCGCCGCCGACGGCAAACCGGGCCCTCGACGCTCACGGAAACTGACCCACTTCTGCTCATAGAAGCGGACCCATCAAGTGCGCATTGTTGTGCGGCGAAATTCTGTGGAAGTGTTAACTGACAGCGGTGCCTGGGACAGCACGGGAGGTGGTGTTCTATCGTGCTTGTCGCAAGGCTGCTCGCCAGAGTGGGGATCTGGGTGAGGC
>CANKMT010000017.1 GCA_947482825.1 Betaproteobacteria bacterium
CCGGGCTTTGCCTTGGCGAGCGCAATCAACTCGGGCACCGACTTCGCGGCCACCGACGGATGCACAACGAGAAGGATCGTCGCCGAACCGATCAGCGTGACCGGCGCGAAATCCTTGACCTGATCGTAGGGCAGTTTGCTGCCGTAGAGGCCCGAGGCAATCGCATGCGTGCTGCTTGTGCCGATCAGCATCGTGTAGCCGTCGGGCGCAGCCTTGGCCACGACGTCCGAGCCCACCGTGCCGCCGGCGCCTGCGCGGTTGTCGATCACGAAAGGCTGGCCGAGCGATTGGCGCAGATGCTCGGCGAGGATGCGACCCACTACGTCCGTGGAGCCGCCCGCGGGGAAAGGCACGACGAAGCGCACGGGCTTGGTGGGCCATTGTGCGTAGGAAGGCAAAGCACTCGAGCACAAAAGGACTGCGACGAAGGCAGTACGCAATATCGATATGGAAAGCATGAAATCCCCTTGAATCAGTCTGCCTTGATGCCGGCGTCTTTCACTACTTTCGCGAACTTTTCCATTTCGGCGCGGATCAGCGCCCGATACTCTTCCGGCGTGGATGTCGCTGGCTCGCCCCCCAGCCCCAAGAGACGGTCCCGCACGCTCGCCTCAAGGGAGGCGCGCTTCACCGCCGCATGAATCTGGGCAATGGTCTCGGGAGGCGTCCCCGCGGTTGTCAGGATCCCGTACCACTGCGTCGCGTCGAACTTGATGCCGGACTCATGCAGCGTCGGCAGTTCCGGGAACACCGCGCTGCGTTGGGCGGAAGTCACGGCAATGGCGCGCAGGCGGCCTGCCTTGATGTGCGGCAGGATGGCGCCCAGGCCAAGGATCGCGACCGGAACCTGCCCGCCGACGATGTCGGTCGTGGCCGGTGCCGCGCCTTTGTACGGAACGTGCACCCAGTTGAATCCGGCGTAGCGCTGCAGCCATTCCCCTGCAAGATGCTGCGTGCTGCCGGTGCCGCTCGTAGCATAGTGCAGGCCACCCTGGGTCTTCTTGGTCAGCGCAATGACGTCCTGCACGCTGTTCGCCGCGACCGCTGGGTGGACCACCATTACGTTGGGATAGATGGCGACCAGGGAAACAGGCGCGAGATCTTTGAGGGGCTCGTAGCTCATCTTCTCGTAGATGAGCGGGTTCAACGCAACCTCGGATGGCGTGCTGAGAAACAGCGTATGGCCATCCTTGGGCGAGCGCGCAACCGACTCCGCGCCGACCATGCCGTTCGCCCCCGAACGGTTCTCGACGATGACCGTCTGGCCCCAGTACTCGCCCAGCTTTTGCGCGAAGGCGCGGGCGGTTGCATCGACACCCCCGCCGGCGGGAAATCCGGCAACGAGGCGCACCGGCTTGGTGGGAAAAGCCTGGCCCTGGGCCGCTCCGATACCGGCTGCCAGCACAAGCCCGGCCAAAACACGCGCAAATTTTCGGGGTGTCATCATCCCTCCTTGGTTTCACTTCTATAGACGCGGCACAGCAACCCCTTGAGCGGACTGCCGCCGAACGCTTCATCGCAAACTTCGGGATCGTCGTCGGTCAGCACATTGGCACACACCTCGAGCACGCCATGGTCGGGCCCCGGCGCCTCGGGCAGCCACCAGCCGTGCGGAACCGTAACGATCTTCGGATGCATCCTGTCATGCGCGTGCACCTTCAGGCGCAGCCGGCCGCGAACCGTCTCCACCCACGCGAAGTCACCGGAAGCAATGCCCAACGCCGCCGCGGTCTCGTTGTGCATTTCGAGGAGCGGCTCGGGAGCGAGCTTGCGCAGGGAAGGAATCTGCCTGCCCTGCGAGTGGTAGTACATCGACTGCTTCGCACCCGTGATCAACAGGAGCGGGTAGTCCTTGTAGCGCCCCGGCATGCTGACGGGACTCTCCGCCGGCTCCACATGCGAGGGGAGCGGGTCGTAGCCCCAGTCCTTCAGGACGGTCGAGTAGATTTCGAATTTCTCCGTCGGTGTGCCGAAGCCGGCTTTTTCGTATTTGCGATACTCGATCGGGACGGAAACGTAATCGACCTCCTTGAGTTCTTCCCAGGTCATGCCCATCGGCCGCAGCGATTCGTCGGCCAGCGCTTCAAGCGAGGGAAAATGCTCCTCGTGGCCCAATGCGCGCCCCAGTCCGATCATGAATTCCCAGTCGGACCTGCGTTCCCCCTCTGACACAAGTTTTTTCGAAACCGTGTCCATGAACATTGCCCGCGGCCCTTTGACATGCAAATGCAGGCGCGGCTCGTCGCGCTCGAGGTTGGCGGCCGCAGGCAGGACGATGTCGGCGTACTGCGCCGTGGGCGTCATGAACGTTTCATGCACCACCAGCAACTCGAGCTTGTTCAGCGCCTCGACAATGCGGGCCGTGTTCGGATAAGTCGTCACCAGATTGCTTCCGACGACGATCATGCCCTTCACCGGATACGGATCGCCCGAGAGGATGGTGCGAAAAAGCGTCGGAGGGTGAGCGAACCCCGCCCTGTTCAGCGCCTTGAATTTGTGTCCCCCGATGCGCTTGGCTTCCTGCCCGGGTCCGAGCTTTTCGCGCAGGTCGGGATAGGCCAGCGACGGCGCGGGATAGAAGACGTTGCCGCCGGGCACGTCCAGGTTCCCGGTAATGCCCATCAGGATGAGCACTGCGCGGACCGATTGGAACGCGTTGCGGCCGACGTGCTCCAGGCCGTTGCCCCAGAGAATGCTCCCCGGGCGGGTGGTGGCATACAGGCGGGCGGCGCGCGCGATCAGTTCCGGATCGCACCACGTGATATCGGCCACCCGGGAGAGCGGGTACTCGCGCGCGCGGCTGCGCAATTCCTCGAATCCGTGGCAGTGGCGTTCGACAAATGACTGGTCGTAGAGCTCTTCCTCGATGATCAGGTTCATCCACCCGAGCGCCATGGCTGCATCGGTGCCCGGCCTCAGGGGAAGCCACACGTCCACCGGGCCAGCGGCCGAGGGCTTGCGCGGATCGATCAGGATATGGGCCGGACGCCCTTCGAGCGCTTCGGTGACCGGCCCGAAACCGATCAGGCCATGGTCGTTCGTAATGCGCTTTTGCGAACCCCATTCGACCAGGCACTTCGGCTGGGAATACAGATCCGGGACCGCAACCGTGTCCCAGGTCTTGCCGCCATACTTCCCGGTCGCCGTTGCATTGCACACCGCGACTCGCGTCGCGTAGCAGACATAGCTGATCGACGCGAGATTCGGCGTGCCGAAGAGATTCGCCACGCGCGAGATGATGTGCTGGTTGTTCATCCCTACGCCGCGCGCGAATGCGACTGACTCCGCACCGAACGACTTCTTCAGCCCGTTCATCTTTCCGGCGATCTCTGACAATGCTTCGTCCCAGGTCGCCTGGCGCCACTTACCGCTTCCGCGCTCGCCCACACGCATCAGTGGATGATTCAGGCGATCCGGGTGGTAGAGCTGCTCGACCGACGCGACACCCGCCTTCACGCAGAGCTTGCCGCGATTGATGGGGTTGGCCGGATCGCCCGTGACATCGGTGACCCTGCCGTTTTCCATGCGCACCAGCGTGCCGCAACCGCCGTGGCAGTTGCGGCAGATCGCCTTGTGTTCCTGTACGTCCTCGGGTGCCACAAGCATCACTCGATCACGCGTGTCGCCTGCAGGAGTAGCGAGGCAGGAATCTGGATCTTGAGGGCCTTGGCGGTACGCAGATTCACGACCAGCTCGAACACGTTGAGTTGCTCGACCGGCATTTTCGCAGGGACTGCGCCTTTCAGGATTCGGTCAACGAAGGTCGCCAGCCTCCGCCACGCGGAAATGACATCGGGCGCGTAGGAAAGGAGCGCGCCCGAGTCGGCAAATTCCTGCACACCGCCGATCGCAGCCAAGCCGTGCTTGAGGGAAAGGTCGGCCAGATCCTTGCGCATCTCGAAGAACAACCGGTCCGGAATGTTCAGGATTGCACCGGTCTTCTGCTTGGCCAGGGCTGCGAACGCCGGGACCAGGTCTTCGCGACGGTCGATCGGAACAGGGACGACCTGCACGCCTCGCCCCTTGCCCTGCTCCGTAGTGATCTTCAACCAATGGACGGCGTTCTCGTCCATTGGCCGATACAGGGCTCCCACTCGCGCAAGTCGTGGCACGGCCTCCGTCAACAAGCTCAGTCGCTTTGGAGAAAACTCCCGATTCTGGATCGAGACTCCCGTCACCATGCCGCCCGGGTTTGCGAGGGAAGTCACCAGTCCGATACCGACCGGATCGAATCCGCTTGCAAACAGGATCGGCAGTGAGCCGGTCAGCGGCAATGCGATCAAAGCTTCCGCGTCGCGAGACACGAGGAGAACGGAGGGTTTCTTTGCGACGAGTTCCGCCACAACCGAGCGATAGCGAGCCGAATTGCTTTCACCCCACCCAATATTCACCTGCATCGTCACGCCGTCTTTCCAGCCGAGTTCGGCAAGGCCGGCAATCAGGCCGGCGACTCTGTGCGATTCCGATGCCTGGCTTCCCCAGACTGCAATCGCGATTCGCGGAACAGACGGACCGGCCTGGGCGCGGACTAGCGCCGGCTGCAGGATCGCCGACGCGAGCCCAGCGAGAATCATGCGCCTGCGAAGGATCATGCAGCTTTCTCCTGGATTGTGAGCTTCATTGGCTGCACCAGCATGCCCGAGATCCGCTCGGCGGTGGCGATTGAATCCGTCATGCCCAGATGCCCGTGACCCAACGCGAGCCAAAGCCCAGGCCTGCCTTCCGCAGGACCGACGACAGGCACCGAGTCCGGCATGCAGGGCCGGTGGCCCATCCACGTTTTCGGCTCGATGCCTTCCAGCCCCGCGAACGTCTCGCGCACGATTCGTTCCAGCATCGCAGCACGGCGCAGGTCGGGTGGGCGATCGAGGCCGCCGATCTCGACCGTGCCACCGACACGCAGGCCCTCCTCCATCGGCGCCATGAAGATCTTCTTGTCGGCGAGGATCACGGTACGAGAGATCGTTTGCGATGCGCCCGGAAACTGCACGTGATAGCCGCGCTGGCTTTCGAGCGGCACGCGAAGGCCCATCGGGTCGAGCAGTCGCACCGACCATGCGCCGGCCGCCACGACAGCGTGATCGAAGTCAGCCGAAGCCTCGCCGGCCTCCACGCGCCAGCGCGCACCCGGCAGCGACTGGAGCGAGCGCACATGCGCCCGCTGCACCTTGCCGCCCTTTGCGACGAACGCGGCAACGATGGCCTGCACGTAACGCAATGGATTGAGGACGGTGGCGTGATCGGCGAGGTACAGGCCAATCCGGTAGCGTTCGCCGACGCGCGGCTCCAATGCCAGGATGCCATCGCGATCGAGGCGTTCGAACTTGTAGCCGTACGCCTCCCGCATCCGCCAGCCGCCCGCATCTTTTGCAAGCGCCAATTCGTCGGGATAGAGATGAAGGTGGCCGCGCTGAAGGATCAGTTCAGGCACGCCCACTTCGGTCGCCAACGCGACATGCTTGGCGACCGCGCCTTCGTGGAAAGCGTGCAACCTGCGCGCGGACTCCTCCACCCGAACAGGCGTCGCAGAAGCCACAAATTGCGCCAGCCACGGCAGCGCACGCGGCAGGTAGCCCAATGGCAGGAACAACGGGCTCTCTGCATCCAGCAGCATCCTCGGCACCGATGCAAGCACGCCCGGCATCGCGACCGGCGCGACCGATCCAGGGCTGATCGCCCCCGAGTTGCCGTAGCTGCAGCCATGGCCTGGCTCGTCGCGATCGATGAGGGTGACTTCGACGCCGCGCTTCGCCAGCGCCAGCCCGATGCAGGCGCCGATGATGCCGGCACCGACGACGGCGATGCGCATCAGGCTTTCTTCACGCGGGAAGAATTGCGGCGCTTGTCCGACACCACCTTGCCTTCCTTGAACACCAGTTGCAGCCGCCGTACGTTGTTGATGTTGTCTAGCGGATTCTTCTCCACCACGATCAGGTCGGCGAGCTTGCCCACTTCCAGCGTGCCGAGGTCATCGCCCACTCCGCAGACGGCCGCGGCGTTCTTCGTTGCGGCGATGAGGATCTGCCACGGCGTAGCCCCATCACGCGCCCAGAGCCCCATTTCGAGCAACGCTGCGTCCTTGAGCGGCCGGATGTCCGAGCCGACCGCCATCTTCACGCCGGCCTTAAGCGCCTTCTGGAATCCGCTCATGTGCACGTCGCTCGCCGCGTTCGCGCGGCAGCACAGCGAGTGCGCGAGGTTGCGCTGCTTGGTCCAGGCACTCTCCCATTCGTTGGTCGCCTGGGTGGGCGTGAGATGGCTGATCGCGAGGGTCGGCACGTACCAGGTGTCGTGCTTCAGGAACAACTCGATGCACTCGTCATCCAGGATGTAGCCGTGTTCGATCGTGTGCGCGCCGAATTTGATCGCGGCCTTGACCGCCTCGGGGTTGGTGGCGTGCGCCATGACCTTGAACTCGCGCTTCTTGCAGATATCGAACGCAGCCTTGAGCTCTTCATCGAGCAGGAACGAGTGCTTATGCAGATCCCACGCCGGACCCATGATGCCGCCGGAAAGGTTGAGCTTGATGTGGTCGACGCCGTTCCTGATCTGCTCGCGGATCGCCTTGACGAAACCGTAGGGACCATCGACTTCGATCGCGTGGCCTGAGGTGAGGAAATGCCCGCCCGTGGTGGTCAGGAAATGGCCGCTGGCAAAAAGCCGCGGCCCGATGTGCTGCCCCGAGTCGTAAGCGCGCTTCCAGGCGACGTCCATGTAGTGGTGCGCCCCGGCGCAGCGCATGCCCACGATGCCCGACTCGACTAGCGCCGCGGTCATTTTGTGACCGAACAGAGTCACCTGATCGGCGATCGGCATGTCGGCGAGCGACGGAAAATAGTCCGGATGGATATGCACATCCCACAACCCGGGCAGCAGGTAGGCGCCCGCGAGATCGATCGTGTCGGCCTCGCCGGGCGCCGGCTGCGCGCCACCGGTGAGGATCTGCGTGATTCGGCCGTTCTCGATCACGACCGTCGCGTTGGCGATCGGCGATGGGTTGACGCAGTCGATGACGGTTGCGTTGTTGAGGATCATGCGCATGCGGACCGGTCCTTTGGCGAAGGAAGTTGCGTGAGAGAATCCACGCTATCGTATCGCTATCGGACGGGGCCTGTCCCGTACTGGTTCTCAAATGAACCAATACTGCCATTTTCTTCGAAGGGACCGCGCCAATACTAGGTTTTCGGTGAATATGCTGCCATTGCCTGACTCGATCAAGGGGAGTTCGACATGCGTTTGAAAGGAAAAACCGCGATCGTCATCGGCGCGGGCCAGGGCCCGGGCACCGGGATGGGCAACGGCCGCGCCACGGTGCTGCGCTTTGCCGAGGAAGGCGCGAAGGTCATGGCGGTCGATCGGGACCTCGCGTCGGCCAAGGAGACGGTCGCGATGGTGAAAACGCCAGACGCCGACTGCTTCGCATTCGAAGCCGACGTAACGAAGGAAGCCACGCTGGCCGCCGCCATCGCCGAAGCGAAACGCCGCTTCGGCCGCATCGACATCCTGCACTACAACGTCGGCGTTAGTATCGCCGGCGGGGACGCCTCGCCCACCGAGATCACCGAGGAGGCCTTCGACCGCGTCGTCTCGATCAACCTGCGCGGCGCGGTCATGGCCTGCAAGCACGTGATCCCGATCATGCGCGAGCAACGCTCGGGCTGCATCCTCATGATCTCGTCGCTGGCGGCGGTGGAAAAGTATCCGCTCGTCACCTACAAGGCGACCAAGGCCGCAATGATCGCCTACACCGAGCAGGTGGCGATCCAGAACGCGGAGTACGGTGTCCGCGCGAACGTGATCCTGCCCGGCCTGATGGACACGCCGATGGCAGTCGACACCCGCGCCCGCGCCACCGGCAAGAGCCGCGCCGAAGTCGCAGCGATGCGCGACGCCCGCGTGCCGCTGCGCCACAAGATGGGCACCGCGTGGGACGTTGCAAACGCCGCGCTGTTCCTCGCTTCCGACGAGGCAGGATTCATCACCGGCGTGTCGCTGCTCGTCGACGGCGGCGGCGCGCTCAACACCGGCTGAAGGAAAAGTAAATGGTGTCAGAGTCGAATTCAGGCCAACGCAAGGCGGCGATCGTCACCGGCTCGGCGACCGGCGTCGGCGCTGCAACCGCATTGGCACTCGCGAAGCGCGGCTACGACGTGCTCATCAACTATTCGAAGAGCGAGCGCGAGGCAAAGGATTCCGAGGCCGCTTGCCGAGAGGCCGGCGCCGATACCCTGCTGATGCGCGCGGATGTCGCCGAGGATGCCGATTGCAGGGACCTGGCCGCGGCGGCGTCTAAAAAGTGGGGGCGCATCGACACGCTCGTCAACAATGCCGGCGTGTCCACCTTTACCGGCGCGGCGAACTGGGACGCGCTGGATGCCGACGTGTTCCAGCGCATCCTCGGCGTGAACGTGCTCGGCACCTTCCAGATGGTCCGCGCCTGCACCCTTCACCTGAAGGCGGCCCGCGGCTCGATCGTGAACGTTTCCTCGATCGCCGGCGCGCTGGGCATCGGCTCCTCGGTGCCTTACATTGCTTCCAAAGGCGCGGTCAATTCGATGACCCTGTACCTGGCGCGTGCGCTTGCGCCGGAAATCCGCGTCAATGCCGTCTGTCCCGGACTGATCACTACCCGCTGGTTCGCCGATGGCATCGGCGAGGAGGCCTACGCAAAGCTCAAGGCCGGCTACGAGAAGATGGCGCCACTGGCGCGCGCGTGCAGCGCCGAGGACGTCGCCGAAACGATCCTGTGGCTCATCGAGGGGGCGAACACGGTGACCGGCGAGCTGATCCTGCTCGATTCAGGGATGCACCTCGGAGGCGCTCCCAGGACTTAAACGATGCGCTCCAGCGGCAACTGAATCAACCGGATGCGATCGGCCGCGCGCGGAATTTCCTGGTTCGCCTCGCCAATGCCGCGAATCAGCGCCTCCAACGGCGCCTCATCCTCGAAAGCGATCATCGTTACCGTGTTCGTGCTGCCGTAAGCCCCGGCCCTGAGGTGCAGCTCGGTGCCCCGCCCCTTGCCCGTGGCTTTGTCCCAGCTCGTGTAGTAGTCGATGGCATTAGCCTTAAGGAGCGTGCGCAGGCGATCCACGAAATAGGTGTTGCAGACAACCAGGACCATTTTCATCTGGGCGATCTCCCTTTCATTGCGGCCAGCGAGGATTGTGCATCGCGAAAAGCGAGTGCGTTTGACACAGGTCAAACCGGTTTCCTGCGCTTAAGGCTCCATGACAATTCACGCTGCCAATTGGAATGTGCACGCATGCTCGACGAACCGATTCGCAATGTCATGGATGGGAAGAAGCTCCTCGCCGCCACCCCGGACACGCCTGTTCACACGGTCGCCGCGCGGATGACCCGTCGCAAGGTGAGCGCGGTCATCGTCGCCGAGGGCAAGCGCCTGGTCGGCATCTTCACGGAGCGCGATGCGGTGTCGCGCGTCATCGCCAAAGGACGCGACCCGCGCACGACGGCCCTCGCCACTGTGATGACCCGAAACCCGGAGACGGTGGAGCCGGGCGAAACGCTGGGCTATGCGTTGCTGAAAATGCACGAGCACGGTTTTCGCCATCTGCCGGTCGTCGAAAACGGCGAGCCGATCGGGATCGTTTCCGCGCGCAAGGCGCTCGACCCGGATTTGGAGGAGTTCGAAGCCGAAGCGCAAAGGCGCAGACACATCCGGCGCCGGGCAAGGTAATCCCGGAGGCCGTCCGGTCTTGCTAGAGTGGCGCACTTTGCCGCAGGAAGGCATTGCGTTCGCTCGGCCAGGAGACGCCAAGGATGGTCAGCCGAAACGATTGCGCACTGGGAACGCCACAACGTGCACCCTTCGCGGAGCCTGGTCGTCCCGGTGTGGTATTGCATTGTCCAAAAGTGCCCAGCTTTGACCGGATTGGGGAGCCTCTTCTGGCTCAAAAAAAGCTAGGTATTTCAGCGCGGCCGCTACTGTGATTTCTCCACGACGATGCCCCGCTCCTTGATCAGCTTCGCCCACTTAGCGTTGTCGCTGCGGATGAATTCGAGGAACTGCTCGGGCGTGGTAGTGGCGGGCTCGGCGCCGAGTTCGAGCAAGCGTGCCTTGACGTCGGGCAACTGCAGGATCCGGTTGATCTCGCGGTTGAGCGTAAGGACGATCTCGCGCGGCGTCGCCGCAGGCGCCATCAAGCCGAACCAGCCGACCGCTTCGTAGCCCGGCACGCCGGACTCCGCGACGGTCGGCACATCGGGCACCGAAGGCGAGCGTTTCGTCCCGGTGACGCCCAGCGCGCGCAGTTTCCCGGACTTGACGTGGGAAACCACCGCCTGCGTGGGTGCGACCATGACCTGCACCTGTCCACCGAGCAGGTCGGTGACCGCGTTGCCGACGCCCTTGTACGGCACATGGAGCATGTCGATGCCCGCCATCGCCTTGAACAGTTCGGCCGAAAGATGCGAGGCAGCGCCGCCGCCGGTCGAGCCGTAGGCAAGCTTGCCTGGCTGCGCCTTCGCCAGCGCGATGAACTCCTTCAGCGTCCCCGCATTCACCGAGGGATTGACCACCAGGAGATAGGCCGGCGCGGCGAACAGCGTGACCGCGGAAAACAGGTTCAGGTTGTCATCGTTCAGCGGCCCGGCGGCGATCGCCAACAGCGTGTAGCCGTCGGCCGGCGACTTGGCGACGAAATCCAGGCCGATTCCCCCGTTCGCGCCGGCCCGGTTCTCGATCACGACGGACTGTTTGATCGAGTCGTTCAGGTATTTTCCAACCAACCGCGCGAGGATGTCCGTTCCGCCGCCCGGCGGATACGCGACGACAATACGGATCGGCTTCGACGGATAGGGCTGCGCAATTGCGATCGCTGCCGCGAGCGCGAGGACAACCCCGAGCAGGCTTCGAAACACTTTCACAGCGCCGCCACCGCCTGGATCTCGATCATGAGCCCCGGATCGGCAAGATGATTGACCTCGACAATCGTGCTCGTGGGCAGCTTTGCCACGAAGAACTCGGTCCGCGCGGCCACGATGTTCTTGAACTCGCGCATGTCGGTCGTGTAGACGGTCGTGGACACCACATCATCCAGCGTGCCGCCCGCAGCCTCGAGCACGGTACGCATGTTGCGGATGCACTGGCGCGTCTGCTCCGCCATGTCGCCAGCGCCGACGAGATTGCCATCCGCATCGCGCGAGAGCTGGCCCGAGAGGAAGATCAGCGACGAAGGATTGTCGACGCGGATGTAGTGGTGGTAGACGCTCTTGCGGACGTTCTTGAGTCCCGGCGGGTCGCCGCGGGTAATCGTGCTCATGCAGTCTCCTTTATTTTCGGCGCGATGATCTTCGTGTGCAGCACCATCGCGGGTTCGGTTAGTCGACCCGCGGTTGCCAACGGATCCGGACGAGGTCGAGCAAGCCACGCATCAAAGTCGGATTTCGCGTCTTGTGGAGGCGCGTCGACGGTTACGTCTGGCCGGTTCAAATCCGATCACCAATCGATGGCCGGTGACGTCTGCGGCACGCTGAAGGGCGGAAAGCGTGATGGACGTATTGCCGGGGTCGAGCAGGCGGCGTACCTGGGTGCGGCTTGTCTGCAGCCGCGCGACCAGTTCCAGCTGGGTCATGCCCGCTTTTTCGAGCAGGGCCACCAGAACTTTTTTGATGGCACGCGCTTCGACTTCGGCGGCAATTCCATCCTGTCGCAAGAACTCATCAAAATCCTGTCCAACAAACTCCGGGTTGATCGTTTTTGCCCGCTTCATTTCATGAACTCCTAGATTTCGATTTGCGCTCAAGCAGCGAATGCATTTTCACCTCCGGCGGCTTGATCATCTTCCAGCGCTTCTCCGCCAGCCTCAGGTCGCGGGGTGGAGCTTTCCGCGTAGTCTTGAGGAAACCGTGCAGCAGGTACATCGTTTCACTTTCGACGCAGCCTGGAAGTATTCAATTCCGTGGGCGCTTCCGTGCGGCCCCTCCATGGCTTGCCTGCCAGACATTCAGGGGCAGGAATCGGTCCAAGGCGGGCCAAACGCAAACTTAATGGATAATTTATTGAATAAATATAATTTACCATAGAAAGTTAAAATATTACTTAATTTATGGTAAAGTTCTTATAATCATGACGCTAAACGACGAACAACTCCGAGGCCTGGTAAACGCCGCCCAGCTCTATGAGACATGGAGAGATGTGAAGGCCCAGCTCGCCCAGCTCCCCGGAGGAATGTACTGGAGAGTCATCCACAGCAAGGAATATCTCTACCAATATCTCAAAGGCCCGGCCGGGCAGCAAACTAAATCGTTAGGGCCACGAACACCGAAGACCGAGGAAGAGCATCACGAGTTCGAGGAAACGAAAAAGGCGCTCGATGAGAGGTGCGCCGGGGTCGAGGCACGCATTAAAGAATATGCCCCGATGTGGCGTGTCCTACGCCTACCCGCGATCGATCGTTCAGCGGGTCGGATTCTTCGGGCCCTGGACCAATCGGATTTTGTCGGTAAAAGCATCATGGTGATCGGGACCTATGCGCTGAAGGCCTACGAAGTGGCATCCGCAAGCGACTTCTCAACTGGCATGGATGCCACTGACGATCTCGATGTCACGCTTTGCCTCGGAGCAGAGAATATTGATCCGGATGTTCCGAGACGGTTGCTGCTCACTCTGAGACAAGCCGATAAAAGCTTCATCGTAACGACAAATTCTGCGGGAACCCTCGTCAACAAGGACGGTTACAAAATAGACCTGCTGACGAACCATGCGGCCGCTTCGCACTATTCGTCTTCCCTGCCATGGAAGCCGATTGCGCTGGAGGGGCAGGAGTGGTTGCTGTTAGGCACGCCCGTCGACACTGTCGCGATCGATTTCACAGGCTGGCCCGTGCGCATTGTCGCTCCTGATCCCCGTTATTTTGCCCTTCACAAGCTTTGGCTAAGCAAGCGCCCAGGTCGCCCCGCAGCGAAACGTGCCAAAGACGGGCGCCAGGGCAAGGCCCTTCTGGACGCGATCCAGCTGCACATGAGTCATTACCCATTCGATACCGCGTTCATAGCTAGCCTGCCCCCCGCCCTTCGCAATGAACTACCTACAGACATTTCCGCACCTGCTCCAGCGATCGACACGGCGATTGATATCCCACCGCCCTAACCAAGTTCCTCGTCGAGGTCAGTTCCCGGCAGACGATGGGCCGCCCGACCGATTTGCCTACAGTTCTGGCCGGCCGGCGACCACAACTTCGTGTCGACGGTGCCTAAGATCGGGCCCACTAAGTGTGGCTTCCACACTAAATTCCTTTCATCTAAAATTTCTTATCGATTTATCGCTTCATGCAGCCTCTCTTTGTCCCGGCGCAACGATGCGGGTACGCAGCACCATTGCCGGTTTCTCGAAAGCGCACTCGACCACGTCGCCCGGATTGAGGAACAGCGCCTCGGCATTCGGCTTGCCGACCGCCACGCCGCCCGGCGCACCGGTGGAGAACATGTCACCGGGCTCCAGCGGCAGCAGGCGCGAGAAATGCTCGATGATGTCGGGAAGTTTCCAGATCTGGTCGCTGGTGTTCACGCGCATCCTCTGCTCGCCATTGACGCTGCAGGTGACCCAGATGTCGTAAGGGTCCGGCACCTCGTCCATCGTGATGATGAAAGGGCCCAGCGGCCCGAAGCCCGGCGCGTTCTTGGCCGTCCAGAAGCGCGAGCCCGAAGCGACTTCGCGTTTTTGCGTGTCGCGACAGGTGAGGTCGTTCAGGATCGTGATGCCGGCCACGCAATCGAACGCATCGGCCTTCTTGCCGCCGTGCACGTGCTTGCCGATCACGAAGACGAGTTCGGGCTCGTAGTCCAGATGCGTCACCGAGACCGGACGCTCGACCTCGGCCTCGTGCCCGACGAGGCAGGAGTTGAGTTTCACGAAGCCGGTCGGCTCACCCGGCATCTCCTTGATGAGGTCGGTGCGCTTGAGTTCCTCGAGGTGCGCGCGATAGTTCTTGCCGACGCAGAGGAACTTGTCCGAGTCCGGGATTGGCGGCAGGAAGTTGATCTCCCCAAACTCGCGCAGCGCGCCGGCCTTGGGCTTGTCGAGGTGCCGTCGTACTTCGTCGAGCCCCTCCCTGCCGAGGGCAAGCAACTCCTTCATCGTCTGCGCCGAAAGGGCGCAGTGCGCGAGGTCGAGCATCCTGGCGCCCGACTGCACGCCGAGGCGCGGATAGTGCGGATTCGACTTGAGGGCGAAAGTGGCGAGTCTCATAGGCTGGATTGCAGGGATTTAAGAGGCGTCGATGATAGCCGAGAAGATTCGCTGGGCGACCGGGCGTTTCGATTGTTCTGGCATAGAATCTCCACGAGTACAAAGACCGCTGGAGACATCCATGAACGCACCTACCCGCATGCTCGAACTCGCCACCCCGAAGATCCTCGCGCACAGCGGCGGCGGAATAGGCTGGGTCGCCTTCAACCAGCCCGAGAAGCGCAACGCGATCTCGATGGCGATGTGGGACGGCGTGCGCGACGCGGCGCAAACCTTCGGCAAGGATCCTTCGGTGCGCGTGGTGATCCTGAGCGGCGCCGGCGGAAAGGCCTTTGCATCCGGCGCGGACATCAGCGAATTCGAGTCCGCGCGCAACAGCGCCGAAGCCGAGGAGAAGTTCCACCTCCACGCCGACGAAGCCCGCTCCGCGCTGCGCGCCATGGGCAAGCCGATCATCGCGATGATCCAGGGCTACTGCATCGGCGGCGGCTGCGCGACCGCGCTGCTCGCGGACTTTCGCATCGCGACGCCGGAGAGCAAATTCGGTGTCCCGGCAGCCAGGCTTGGCGTGGCCTACGCGCTCGACGGGCTGCACCGCCTCGTGGCGCTGGTGGGGCCTTCGGTGGCCAAGGAGATCATGTTCACCGGCCGCCAGTTCACCGCCGCCGAAGCGCTTGCCGCCGGACTCATCAACCGCATCGTCGAGCCGGCCGCACTCGAGGCGGAAGTCACCGCGCTGGCGCAGACCATTGCGCACAATGCCCCGCTTTCGATCTTCCATTCGCGCGAGGCGATCGACATGCTGGCCGGCGACCCTTCGCGCTGGGACAAGGCCCGCATCGAGGCGCTCTACGCCCGGTGCTTCGACAGCGAGGACTATCGCGAGGGGCGCACCGCGTTCATGGAAAAGCGCCCCCCGGTGTTCCGGGGCAAGTGAAACATGGGACTGCGCCTCGCCTCCATTGCAGGTGCGATCATGCTCTGGTGGCTGCTGTCGCTCGCCATGCCGGCCAACCTGCTGCCCGGCCCCGTGGTGGCGACCGTCACGCTCTACAAGGATCTCGCGCAGGGCGACGTGCTCCCGCACCTTGCGATCACCCTTTTGCGCGTGACTGGCGGGCTTGCCCTGGCCATGCTGATCGGCGTGCCCATCGGGATCCTCATGGGCATCAACCAGCGGGCCGAAAAGGTGCTCGACATCTGGGTCATGGTCGGTCTCACCGTGCCGAGCCTTTGCTACGCGATCATCTGCTTCATGCTGATCGGCCTGAACGAAGCCGCCACCGTGGTCGCGATCGGGCTCACCGCAGCGCCCTCGATCGCGATCAACCTCTGGGAGGGCGTGAAGACCATCGACTTCAAGCTCGTGCAGATGGCGCACATTTTCGAAGTCGGCCGCGCGAGGATTTTGCTTCGCGTATTGCTGCCGCAGGTCATGCCTTACGTGATGGCATCGTTGCGCATGGGTCTCGGGATCGTCTGGAAGATCGCGGTGCTGATCGAACTGATCGGCCGACCCAACGGCGTGGGATTCAAGCTCTTCTACTGGTACCAGCTGGCCGACATGGCGCAGGTGCTCGCGTGGACGCTGCTTTTCACGATCGTGATGCTCGTCATCGAGCTGGGAATCCTGTCGCAGATCGAGAAGCGCCTCTTCGCATGGCGGCCCAGGGTGGGACTGTGAAAGCCGACGCTCCCGCAATCGCGATTGCCGGGCTCGAAAAGCACTTCGGCACTCTGAAAGTGCTCGCGGACCTCGACCTCGTAGTCGCCGACAAGGAACTCGTCTGCATCCTCGGCCCCTCGGGCAGCGGCAAGTCGACCCTGCTCAATATCATCGCCGGCCTGGAAACCGCCGACGCCGGCAATGTCACGCTCGGCGGCAAGCGTGTCGGTTACCTCTTCCAGGAACCGCGCCTGCTGCCCTGGCTTACTGCAGAGCGCAACGTGGATTTCGCCCTGCAGGGCTGCGCCGTGCCAGCTGCGCGCTGGGGGGAACTCAAGGACCACTATTTCGCGCTCGCCGGCCTCTCGGAGTTTCGCAACTACTACCCGCACCAGCTTTCAGGCGGCATGCGCCAGCGCGTGGCCCTCGTGCGCTCGCTCTGTGTGGAGCCGGGCATCCTGCTGATGGACGAACCCTTCGGCGGGCTCGACGAACTGACCGCGCGGCGCCTGCGCGTCGACCTGCTGCGCATCTGGCGCGAGTCGAGGAAGACGATCGTGTTCGTGACGCACAATGCCTACGAGGCGTGTTACCTCGCCGACCGCGTTGTGGTCATGGCGCACGGCCGCATCCGCGACGAGATCGCGGTGAACATACCTCGGCCCCGCGACTACGACGACCCGGCCGTGTTCGACGTCAACCGCGATGTGGTCCGCCGCTTCCTTGCTGCGGCCGAACTGCAGCCAGAGCACGCAAGCGCCTTGCCCCCCGTTCCCAACCCCGTGTCGCATTCCCCAGGAGGCCTGCCGTGAAACAGTTCGAAGGAAAAATGAAAGCGAGCATCAAGACCCTTGTCGCACTAGCTGTTTTCGCCTTTGCCGGCGCCGCGCAGGCCGCCGAACCGGTCAAGGTGCGGCTGGGCGACCTTGCTCAGGCACTCAACTCGATCGCCTCGAACGTGATGATCCAGCAAGGCTTCGACAAGAAGAACGGCATCGCGGTCGAGTACACGACCTATCCCACGCTCGACGGACTGTTCACCGCGATCCGCGGCAAGCAGGTCGACGTCGGTTTCGGCGGATGGACCGCGTTCGCGCAGTTCCGCAGCAAGGGATTCCCGGTCGTGATGTTCTACCCGGTCGGCCGCGGCGTTTCGCTCGACATCATCGCGCCCAAGAGTTCGAACTACAGATCGATCGCAGACCTCAAGGGCAAGAAGGTCGGATCGTATGCAGGCGCGGCTGGCACGGCCACGGTGCTCTTCCGTGTGCTGGCCTCGCGCTACTACGGCTTCGATCCGGCCAGGACGAACGACCTGCAGTACGCCGGCCCGGGGCTCCTGCCCAGCCTGGTAGAAAAGAACGAGATCGCCGCCGCGCTGCTCTTCGACCCGCTTGCGGCCAAGGCGATCGCGTCCGGGCCTTTCCGCTCGGTGGCCAACTTGGCCGACGTCTACAAGGAGAAGGTCGGCGACGACTTCCTCTGGATCGGCGTGGCTTCGAACGACGACTTCGTCGCGGCGCAGCCCGCGGCGCTCGCCGGCTTCACGCGCGCGTGGAACGAGTCGGTAGCCTACGTGAAAGCCAATCCGGCGGTGTTCGAGCCATATGCCAAGGCGCTGGGTCTTGATGCAGCCGGCACGAAAATCCTGCGCGACCGGGTGCTCGCCGACTACACGTTGACCTGGAACGACGCCACCATCAAATCGCTCTCGACGTTCGCGAAGATGGCCAACGAAGTCATGGGCGGCGGGTTCCTCGACGACGTGCCTGCGGCCGCGTTTACCACCCGGTTCAACCCGCGCTGAACCCGGCCATGGCTTCGACGCTTCGGGCGGCTTGCGCCTCGCACACGCCGCTGATGCCGTTTACCGATCCTGCCAACGGCGTCGGCGAGGAAGTGCGCGCCGCACTGGCCGGGCTGGGCGCGAGCATCAAGGCTTTCGACCCGGAGATCGTGTTCCAGTTTTCGCCGGACCACTACAACGCGTTCTTCTACGACCTGATGCCGCCTTTCTGCGTGGGCGTGCAGGCGTCCGCGCTCGGCGATTACGGGACGCACTGCGGCCCGCTCAATGTGCCCGAAGCGATCGCGCTCGGCGCACACGCCGCCGCGTCCGAAGCCGGCATCGACGTGGCGCTCTCCTACCGCATGAAAGTCGACCACGGCTTCACGCAGTTCTGGCAGATCACCGTCGGTGCTGCGGACCGCTATCCGATCGTGCCGATCTTCGTTAACTGCGCGGCGGCACCGCTGCCACGGTTCGCGCGCGTACGCGCACTCGGGGAAGCGATCGGCCGCTACGCCGGCTCCTTGGGCAAACGGGTCCTGTTCGTAGGCTCGGGCGGGCTTTCGCATGACCCGCCGCTGCCGCAGATCGCCACAGCCGATGCAGCGCGCCGAGAATTCCTGATCGCCGGGCGCAATCCGCCGCCTGAAGCCGTAGCGGCCCGGCAGACGCGCATCATCGAGGCGGGCCGCGCCTCGGCGCGCGGCGAAGGCCCGTGCCAGCCGCTGAACCCGGCGTGGGACGCAAGGATCCTCGAGCTGCTTGCGCGCGGGGACTTCGCCGCTTTCGACCGCATGACCGACGAGGAAGTGCGTCGCGAAGGCGGTTCGGGCGGCCCCGAGATCCGCGCGTGGCAGGCGGCGTTCGCCGCGCTCGCGACCGCAGGCGAATACGATTCCACGGTCGACTTCTACCGCGCGATCCCCGAATGGATCGTCGGCATGGGCGTCATGCACGCAGCATCACGTAACTGAGTCGCGCAACTGACTCACTAATTCATTCGAACCAAGGACAAGGAACCATGCCCGCAAGGACAGGCAAGCAATTCATCGAGGGTTTGCGCAGCAGGCCGCGCGACGTATGGCTGCGCGGGGAGAGGATCGGCGACCCGACTGTTCATCCGGCGTTCAAGCGCCCGATCGAGCGCCTCGCCGAGCTCTACGACATGCAGCACGATCCGAAATACGCCGACGTGCTCACCTATAAGTCGCCCTCTTCCGGCCAGCCGGTGGGCACGGCCTTCATGGCTCCGACGAGCCATGCCGACCTCGTCAAGCGGGGCAACGCGTTCCGGGTCTGGTCGGAGGCCACTTTCGGCCTCATGGGGCGCTCGCCGGATTTCATGAACACCGTGCTGCTTGCGTTCGCGGAGGCCAAGGAAGTGTTCGCGCGCGACGGGCAGCGCTATGCCGACAACCTCGTGAAGTACTACGAGTACGTGCGCGAGAACGACCTGTTCCTTTCCCACGCGCTGATCTCCCCCCAGACCGACCGTTCGAAGAGTTCGTCCGAGCAGGTCGACCCTCACCTGCACATGGGTGTGGTGAAAGAAACGCCTGAGGGACTCGTGATCCGCGGCGCGCGCATGCTCGCCACGATGGGCCCGATCTGCGACGAGATGCTGATCTACAACCTGCCCGGCCTGCGCCCGGGTGACGAGCCGCACGCGGTGGCTTTTGCCGTACCGGTCGATGCCCCGGGACTGCGCCAGATCTGCCGCGAACCTTACAACTGGGGCGAGCGTACCAACTACGACCATCCCCTCGCGGCGAATTTCGAGGAGTGCGATTCGCTCCTGATCTTCAACGACGTGCTGGTGCCCTGGGAGCGCGTGTTCATCTACAACAACGTGAAGCTCGCGAACGCGCTCTATCCGGACACGGCGCTGCGCAACCACACCGGCCACCAGACCAACGTGCGCGCCATGGTCAAGATGCGCTTCGCGGTGGGCGTCGCGCAAGCGCTTGCCAAGGCGGTCAAGACCGACCAGTTCCTGCACGTGCAGGAGAAGCTCGGCGAATGCATGAGCTATGTCGAACTCATCAAGAGCGCAATCGTGCGCGCCGAGGTCGAGCACGACGTACTGCCGAACGGCCACGTGCGCGCTTCGCTTGCGCCGCTGCAGGCGTTGCGCGGCCTGCTGCCGACTTTCTATCCGCGCGTGATCGAAGTGCTGCAGATCATCGGCGCCGGGGGATTGCTAATGACGCCAAGCGGCGCCGATTTCGATTGTCCCGAGATTGCCGCCGATGTGGCCAAGTTCTACCAGGGCGCCGAGGGCCTTGCGGCGATCGACCGCGTACGCCTGTTCAAGATCGCATGGGACCTCGCGGGCGATTCCTTCGGCTCGCGCCAACTGCAGTACGAAAGGTTTTACGCCGGCGACCCGGTACGCATCCTCGCCATGACCTATCTCGGCACCGGCGACCGCGACTACAAGGACCTCGTCGACCGCGCCATCCAGATCGCCGGAAAGCCGTAGCGCGCCACATTGATGCTGTCCGCCTCGCTGATAGTGCTCGTCGGCGCATTCGCAGGCGGCCTGGTTTCCGGCCTCACCGGGTTCGGCACCGGCATCACCGCCATGCCGATCTGGCTCATGGGTCTCGCGCCCGCGCTCGCGAGCCCGTTGGTCGTGATCTGTTCGCTGATCGGGCAGGCCCAGACGCTGCCCACGATCTGGCATGCGATCGATTTCCGGCGTTGCCTGCCCTTCATCGCCGGCGGGCTGGTCGCCGTGCCGTTCGGCGCGTACCTGCTGCCCTTCGTCCCGATCCAGATTTTCAGGATCGTCATCGGCGCGCTGCTCGTCTTCTATTGCGGTTTCACGCTGGCCGGGAAGTTCACCTTCAGGGTCAATGGGGGCGGGCGCAAAGCCGACGCACTGGTCGGCATGGTCGGCGGGATGTTCGGCGGCTTTGCCGGCCTTTCGGGACCACCGATCACGATCTGGGCGGGACTGCGCGGCTGGGGCAAAGACGAGCGGCGCGCGGTGTTCCAGGCTTTCAACACGTCGATCCTCACTTTCGCCCTGGTCGCGCAGACCGTGGCCGGGCTGATGACGATTGAACTCGGCGAGCTTGTGCTCATCGCGTTGCCCGGCACGATCGCCGGCTCGTGGATCGGACGCCGCGCCTACCGCAAACTGGACACCGCAAAGTTCGAAAAGGTAGTGTTGAGCGTGCTGTTCGTTTCGGGCTGCATGCTCGTGGCGGGAGGCGCGTTCGGCTCGCGGTAGCGCTTCAGGGAGCGATGTAAGCGTAACCCTGCTTCTGGTAGGTGCCCAACGCGATCCAGCCATTGGGCACGAGCTTGACTTCCTGCATCAGGTCCGCGGGCTTGAGCTTGCGGTCGGCGAGCGGGAGGTTGCACTGCTCGAGTCCCTGGACGCCGGGCGCCTTCTGCATTTCGCGCAGCTTCGCGGAGACCTTGAGCGCGTCGGCGCGCTCCCCCTCTTTGACCGCCTGGAGGTTGGTCTGCGTGAAGAACGAGGCGTTGCCGCGAAAGGTCATCACGATCTTTGGCGTGATGCCGCTCTCGATCAGTTGCTTGCGCGTGGTATCGACGTTGTTCAGTTTGTTCAGGAGCACGACTGGATTAGCGTCGGTGAAGTCGAAGGCCATTTTCAGCTCCTTCGGGTCACCGGCCATCTCCGCACCGGTCGTCGCACAGCCTGCCAGAGCGAACACGGCAATTGCGGCTGCAAGTGTCAGGATTCTCATGCTGTTCTCCTAAAGAATGGGCACGGGTCCAGATTACACCTGAAGAAGTGGCAAAGCCATCATCAACGCATTGGCTCCAGTCCCTTGCGTGTCAACCTGTAGCGCCGGTCTGCGGTGGCTGCCGCGGCCTCCGAATGCGTCACGAGGATCGCGGCCGCGCCGTTTTCCTTGACTTGCGCGCGGAACAAATCGAGCACCTGGCGCGCGTTGTCCGGATCGAGGTTGCCGGTAGGCTCATCGGCAAGCACGAGGCGGGGATTGCCGACCAGGGCGCGCGCGATTGCGACGCGCTGCAATTCGCCACCCGACAGCTCGCGCGGCAGGCTGTCTTCGCGACCGGCAAGTCCGACCGAAGCGACTGCAGCCTTCGCCCTTGCGCCCGCTTCTGCGCGCGGCACATGGCGCAATGCAAGCGGCAGTGCGACGTTCTGCGCCACGCCGAGATGCGGAAGCACATGGAATGCCTGGAAAACGAAACCGAAATGGTCGCGCCTGAGGTGCGTCAACTCATCGTCACCGAGCACGGTCAACTCGCGCCCGTCGAACAGGATGCTGCCGCCGTCCGCGGACTCGAGGCCCGCGATCACGTTGAGCAGCGTGGACTTGCCCGCGCCCGAATCGCCGAGGATCGCGACGTAGTCGCCTGCTGACAGTTCGAGGCACACCCCCGAGAACAGGAGCCGTTCTCCGAAAGACTTCCTGACATCGGCCAGTTCCAGCACGAGCGGGTTTTCAGACCCCGAGGTAGCGCAGGTGAACTTCGGGCCGGGCGCGCAATTCGTCCGCCGGCCCGGAATAGACGACCTCGCCCTTGACGAGGATCACGTTGCGGTCGGTGATCGCGTTCACGGCCTGGAAATTCTTGTCGACGATGACGGTGGCGATTCCCGAAGCCTTGACCGTGCCGAGGATGCGCATGATCTCGCGGGCGATCAGCGGCGCGAGGCCCTCGGTCGCCTCGTCGAGGATCAGCAAGTCCGGATTGGTGAGCAGCGCACGGCCGATGGTGAGCATTTGCTGTTCTCCGCCGGACAGTTCCGCGCCACCGTGGGTCATGCGCTCGGCCAGGCGCGGAAATGTCTTCAGGACCCGCTCGAGCGTCCAGTCGCGCCGGCCATCGGTGCCGGCGCGAGCCGCCATCAGCAGGTTTTCGCGCACCGAAAGGTTGGGAAAAATACCGCGTCCTTCCGGCACATACGCGATCCCGGTGCGCGCGATTCTATGCGGCGCGGCCGAGGTCACGTCCCTGCCGTTCACGCGGACGCTGCCCGAGCGGGCGCGCACCAGGCCGAGCATGGTCTTGAGCAGCGTGCTCTTGCCCATGCCGTTGCGGCCCATGAGGCCGACCGACTCGCCGCGACGGATCGTGAAATCGACCCCGTGCAGGATGTGGCTGGCGCCGTAGTAGGTGTGCAGCCCCCTTGCGTCGATCAACGGCGCGTCCGCGAGCGTCGCTTCACTCATGGGACTCGCCCAGATAGGCTTCCTGCACTTCGGCGTTCGCGCGGATCGCGGCGGGCGCCCCGCTCGCCAGCACCTGCCCGTCGACCATGACCGTCAACCGGTCGGCCAACTCGAACACCGCGTCCATGTCGTGCTCGACCAGCAGGATCGCGTGCGTCTCCACCAGTTTCTTGAGCAATGCGACCATCGAGGCGGACTCCTCCGCCCCCATGCCGGCCAGCGGCTCGTCCAGCAGCAGCAGCTTGGGCCGGGTCGCGAGGGTCATTGCGATTTCGAGCTGGCGTTGCTCGCCGTGCGACAGAGCGCTCGCGACGCTGCCGGCGCGTCCGTCGAGGCCCGCGGCCGCCAGCGCCTCCTCGGCCGACCGGTTCACTTCCGTCAGGTTCACCGCCGGGCGGAAGAACTGCATCGACGTCTTGCGCCGCGATTGCGCGGCAAGCCTGCAGTTCTCGAATGCGGTGAACGCGAGAAAGACGTTGGTCTTCTGGTAGCTGCGGCCCACCCCCATGCGCGAGATCTGGTGCGCGGCTAGGCCGGTCACGTCACAGCCGTTGATGGCCACCCGGCCGCTGGTGGGCGGCAGGTCGCCCGAGAGCATGTTGATGAGCGTGGATTTGCCCGCGCCGTTCGGCCCGATGACCGCATGGAGCTGCCCCATATGCGCTTCGAGGGAAACACCGCTGACCGCGGCGAGGCCGCCGAAGTGGCGCGTCAGGCCTTGAGTGGCGAGGACGACTTCAGGCATCGGGCTTGCCGCGCTGTTTCCCGATCCGCCGGAGCAGCGACGCGCCCAGGCCAAGCAGGCCGTTGGGAAGCAGCAGCGAGGCAAGCACGATGAAGCTGCCCATCCAGAGCTGCCAGTGCTTGCCCAGATCGACGCTCCCGACCTTGGGCAGCCCCTGGAGCCCGAGCTCCAGCAGCATCCACACGGCCGCGCCGATAATCGGGCCGGTCAGCGTGCCCATGCCGCCGAGGATCACCATCATCATCACCGCGCCGGAGAGGTGCCAGCCCATCATCTCGGGATTGACCACCCCGAACTGGATCGACGAGAGGTAACCGGCCACGCCGGCGATCGCCCCGGCGATCACGAAGGCCACCAGCTTGTAGCGGAAGGTCGGGAAACCCAGCGACCGCATGCGCGCCTCGTTGGCCTTGATGCCGACCAGCACCCGGCCGAAGGGGGACGCGAGGATCACGCGCAGCAGGACATAAACGATCACGAAGAACACCAGCACGAGGTAGAACACGTGCACGAAGTTGTCGAGGTTGAACGGCTGCCAGTCGCCGATCTTCGCCACCGGCCGCACGTCGATGTAGATGCCGTCATTGCCCCCGGCGATCTTGGTGTCGTGGAACAGGAAAAACAGCATCTGGGCGAACGCAAGCGTGACCATGATGAAATAAATGCCGTGGGTTCGCACCACGAAGAACCCGATCACCAGGGCGAGCGTCGCGGACACCGCGATCGCAATCGGGAACGAGGTCCAGAAATTTGCCGCCTGGTATTGCGGCGTGAGGATCGCGAGCGTGTAGGCCGACGCGCCGTAGAAGGCCGCGTGACCGAAGGACACCAGGCCGGTGTAGCCGAGCAGCAGGTCGAGGCTCATCGCGAAGATGCCCATGATCAGGAGCTTGGCGAAGAACTGCACATAGAACTTCTCGGCGAAGAAGGGCGTGGCCGCGAGACCGAGCACGGCCACGGCAAGCAGGATCGCGTTGGCGCGTGAGGTCATAGGCGCTTGCCGAACAGCCCTTCGGGCCGCCATAGCAGGATCGCCGCCATGAGCACGTAGACCGTCATGCTCGACAGTTCAGGCAGCACCTTGAATCCGCCGATCGCGAGCGTGACCACCTTGCCGAAGGTATCCACAAGGCCGATGAGCAGCGAGGCGATCAGGGCCCCCTTGACCGAACCCATGCCGCCGATCACCACCACGACAAAGCACACGATCAAGACATGGTTGCCCATGCCCGGAAACACCGCCGACACCGGCGCGGCGATCATCCCGGCCAGCGCGGCGAGCGTGAGCCCGGCGGCGAACACCACGCGATAGACGACCTGGATGTTGATGCCGAGCGATTGCACCATCTCGCGGTTCGAGGCGCCCGCGCGGATCATCATGCCAAGGCGGGTCTTCTGGATCACCCAGTACATCAATCCGGCAACCAGGAGGCACACCGCCGAGATCCACAACCGGTAGACCGGGTACGACTGGTTCTCGGTCAGTGGGATCGAAGCCGACAGGATCTTGGGGATGTCGACGCCGCGCACGTCGTCGCCCCAGAGCACGCTGCGCAGTTCCTCGACCACCAGGATCAGGCCGTAGGTGAGCAGCACCTGGTAGAGGTGGTCGCGGTGGTAGAGCCAGCGGATCACCAGCCATTCGAGCAGCATCCCGATCAGCACCGAAATCACGATGCCGGCCGGCAGCGCGAGCCAGAAATTGCCTATTGCGCCCGTGAGCGACCAGGCGAGGTAGGCGCCGACCATGTAGAAGCTGCCGTGGGCGATATTGATGATGCCCATGATGCCGAACACGAGCGTGAGGCCCGAGGACACGAGAAACAGCAGCAGCCCGTACTGCACGCCATTCAAAAGCTGGATCAGGAAAGTCGAGAATTCCATCGATCGGAACAGGGGAACCCAAGGTGGGTTCCCCCGTTACCCCCTCCCCCACGAAGGAGGGAGCATCGAGATCACATCTTGCATGCAGCCATCATCGCCGGATCGTCGTCCAATGCCTTCACCGCGATACCGGCCACGCGGTTCTCGTTGCCGACCACCTTGCGCAGGTAGTGGTCATGGATCGGGTTGTGCGCCTTCGACAGGCGCATCGGTCCGCGCGGGCTGTCGATCTTGGCATTCTCCATGGCCTTGATGAGATCGGCCTTGCGGCCGAAATCGCCCTTGACGGCTTTGAGGCCTGCCTCGAGCAGAAGTCCGGAATCGTAGCCCGCCACCGCGTAGACGTCCGGCTGCAACTTGAAGGTTTTTGCGTAGCCGAGCCTGAAAGCCTTGTTCTTCGGCGTCTCGAGGCCGTCGCCGTAGTGCAGCGTCGTCTCGACGCCTTCGGCCGCGCCGCCAACCGCGTCCAGCACGCCCTCGGTCAGGAAGCCCGGGCCGACCAGCGGCACGCTCTTGGAAAGACCGGCCTGGTTGTAGTCCTTGACGAACTTCGCCGCGCCGCCACCGGCAAAGAACGCATACGCTGCATCCGGCTTGATCGCTGCGATCTCGGTCAGCAGGGCCTGGAACTCCACGTTCGGGAAGGGCAGCCAGAGTTCCTTGGTGACTTTTCCGCCGCCCTTGAGGTAAGCGTCCTTGAAGCCCTTGACGAACTCCTCGCCCGCCGCATAGCGCCAGGCGATCGTCACCACATTCTTGACCGCGGGACGCTTGGACATCACGACGCCCATTGCGAAGCCCGATTGCCAGTTGGAGAACGAAGTGCGGAAAATATTCGGCGCGCACAGGGCCCCGGTTGCAGGGCCGAAGCCGGCGTTGGGAATGATGTGGAGCACCCCGGACTCCTTGGTCACCCGGATCATCCCGGCGGCCACGCCGGAGTGGACGGTGCCAAGGACCAGGTCGACCTTGTCGCGGGTCACCAGGCGGTTGATGTTGTCGGTGGCCTTGGAGGGCTCCGACTCGTCGTCGATCTTGATGAATTCGATGTCGCGGCCGGCGAACTTGCCGCCTGCTTCCTGGAGCGCCAGCCGGAACCCGTTCTCGATCGCGATGCCCGGCGCGGCAAACGCCCCGGTATAGGGAAGCATGAGCCCGATCTTCATTTTCGCGCCCTGCGCGCGCGCGATGGCGGGAATTCCCGCCACCCCCGCGACCGCCGCGCCGGCTTTCAGGAAACCGCGCCGGCTGAGTTCAGGCCGCTTTTCCGAACCGTTGTCGCCCATGGCTCTCTCCAGTTGTTTTAGGTATGAACATTAGCCGCCAAGGATGCCGAACCCTTCCTGCCGAGTCAACCGGCGAAACGCTTGCCGCCCTCGGGATGAAGTAAAGTTCAGCCTGTACGCACCGAGGCTGGGCCGAGAGACCACCATGATCAGCGCCGAACAAAACGACCGGATGACACGCACGGGTGCAGGCACCCCCGGCGGCCGGCTGCTGCGCAATTATTGGCAGCCCGTCGCGCTCGTCGATGAACTGGAGGGCAAGCGGCCGCTGAAGGCCGTGAAGCTGCTCGGGCAGGACCTCGTGCTCTTTAGGGACGAGCACGGGAACTACGGACTGCTCGACCGCGACTGCCCGCATCGCGGCGCGGACCTCGCCTATGGCCGCATCGAAGACGGCGGACTGCGCTGCGCATTCCACGGGTGGCTCTTCGACGTGCGCGGCCAGTGCCTGCAGACGCCGGCCGAGCCCGAAGGCAGCAAACTCTGCCAGCGCATCCGCCAGGGCTCGTACCCGGTGGTGGAAAAAAGCGGCCTCCTGTTCGCATGGCTGGGCGACGCCGCGCCGTCCGCGTTCCCGGCTTTCGACTGCTTCGTCGCGCCCGATACGCACACCTTCGCGTTCAAGGGCTACCTCGAATGCAATTGGATGCAGGCCCTCGAGGTCGGCATCGACCCGGCGCATGCGTCCTACCTGCACCGCTTTTTCGAGGACGAAGACACCTCGGGCGGCTACGGCAAGCAGTTCCGCGGCACCTCGGCCGATTCGGACATGCCGATCACCAAAGTGCTGCGCGAATTCGACCGGCCGGAGATCAGCGTCGAAAAGACGCCCTATGGAATGCGCCTCATCGCCTTGCGAAAACTCAATGCGGTCAATACGCATGTGCGCGTGACGAACCTCATGTTCCCGCAGGCCTTCGTGATCCCGATGAGCGCCGAGATGACGATCTCGCAATGGCATGCACCGATCGACGACCGCAGCTGCTACTGGTACGCGATCTTCACCAGCTTCACTCACCCGGTGGACAAGCAGAAGATGCGCGACCAGCGCCTGCAGCTCTACACCCTGCCCGACTACAAGCCGCGCGTCGGCAAGTGGAACCACTACGGGTTCGACGCCAACCAGCAGCGCACCTCGACCTACACCGGCATGGGCAACGACATCAACGTGCACGACCAGTGGGCGGTCGAGTCGCCCGGCCCGATCCAGGATCGCACGCGCGAGCACCTGGGCACGACCGACAAGGGCATCATCGCGTACCGCAAACTCCTCGTCGATGCCATCGAGAAGAATGCCGCCGGCGAAAAGCCGATGATGGTCCTCGACGAGGCCGCCGCGGGCGCGCTCACCGGTCCGCCGTCGATCGACGGCATCGGCCCCTCAGAAACCTGGAACGATTACTGGCAGGAAGCCGACCTCAAGCGGCGGCGGGCATCGGACTGGGCATCGGCGCGGCTTGCGAAGGAGCACGCATGAAGGCGGCGCCGACATTCGTTGAGAAGCACGGCCTGTGGACCGACGCACAGCGGTCCGCTGCAACGCATGTCATCCACGAACTCCAGGCACAGGGCATCGAAGTCGTGCGATTTTCGTTTCCCGACCAGCACGGAGTCCTGCGCGGAAAGACCCTTACGGTGGACGAAGCGTCCCGGGCGATCTACGAAGGCGTGGCGCTAACCAGCACCCTGCTCGCCAAAGACACCTCGCACAAGACGGCTTTCCCGGTGTTTACCAAGGGCGGCGGATTCGACATGCCCGAGATGCAGGGCGCGGCCGATTTTCTGATCGTTGCCGACCCGACCACGTTTCGCTTGCTGCCCTGGCTCGAGAAAACCGGCTGGCTGCTGTGTGACGCCTACTTCGGCACCGGCAAACCGGTGCCTTTCGCTACACGCGCCCTGCTCGCGAACGCAGTAAAGAAACTCGCCGGCACCGGCCACGAATTCGTCGCCGGCCTAGAAGTCGAGTTCCATGTGTTCAAGGTCACCGACCCGCGCATGCAGCCCTCCGACGTGGGCCAGCCCGGCCTGCCGGGCGTGCCACCGGAGGTCGAGTTGCTCTCGCAGGGCTACCAATACCTCACCGAGGTGCGCTACGACCTGATCGAACCGGTCGCCGAGCTGCTGCGCAAGCACATCCAGGCCCTCGACCTCCCGCTGCGTTCGCTCGAGGTGGAATACGGCCCCAGCCAGTTCGAGTTCACGTTCGGCGTTCAGGGCGCGATGGCGGCGGCCGACGCGATGATCCTCTTTCGCAGCGCGGCCAAGCAGGTCCTGCGTCGCCATGGCTATCACTGCACCTTCATGTGCCGGCCGCGGATCCCGAACGTGATGTCCTCGGGCTGGCATTTGCACCAGTCCCTCAAGTCGATTTCGGACGGCGCGAACGCGTTCATCCCGGCAAAGGCCGGCGAGCAACTTTCCGAAACCGGCCGCCATTATCTTGGAGGGCTGCTCGCACATGCGCGCGGTGCAAGCGCGCTGTCGACGCCCACGATCAACGGCTACAAGCGCTACCGCCCGAATTCGCTCGCGCCCGATCGAGTGCTGTGGGGCCGCGACAATCGCGGCGTGATGCTGCGCGTGCTCGGCGGTCCGGGCGACCCGGCAACCCGCATCGAGAATCGCGTGGGCGAGCCGGCGGCAAACCCTTACCTCTATTTCGCGTCGCAGATCTACACGGGTCTGGACGGCATGGCGAAGAAGCTCGATCCGGGTCCTTCGGCCGATGCACCGTACGACACCAAGGCCGAAGCCTTGCCCTCTACGCTGGTGGAGGCGCTCGCCGCCCTGCGCGCGGATGCGTGCCTGAAGGAAGGCCTGGGCAGCGCCTTTGTCGACTACTACTGCCGCATCAAGGAATCCGAGATCGCGCGCTTCAACGCCGAAGTCAGCGAGTGGGAGCACCGCGAATACTTCGAGATGTTCTGAGGCGCTGTTCGGGGAGACTCGAACGGCTGTATCCACCGTGAGAGCTTACCGAGAAAAGGGAGATAAACAGGCATGGCCTACACAGTCATAGCAATCGCAAGAACGCTCAGCGCCGGCGGCGAGGCAATCGGGCGCATGGTCGCCGGGGATTTCGGCATGCGCTATGTCGACAACGAGATCATCGACCAGGCGGCAACGCTCGTCGGAGTGACCGAAAAGGACCTCGCGCAGGCCGAGAGCGGCAAGAGCAAGGGGCTGATCGAGCGGATCATCGAGAGCTTCGCCTCGGCGGGCTCGGCCGCGGACGTTCCGGTGACGCAACCGGTGAGCGCGCTGCCCGGCTACGAGAAGGTCATCGTTGACGTGATCCGCCGCACGGCTAGCGAAGGCAATGCGGTCATCGTGGCGCATGGCGCCGCGATCGCGCTGGCCGGCGTGGAGGGCGTATTGCGCGTGCTCGTCACTGCCTCGCCGCAAACGCGCATGGAGCGCCTGATGGCCCTCGGCCGCGGCAAGACCACCGCGCAGCGGCTGATCGAGGAGTCCGACGCAAGCCGGGCCGAATTCCTGCTTCGCTTCTACCAGCATGAAGCGGAAGTGCCGACCGACTACGACCTCGTCATCAACACCGACCACATCAGCGCGGACGAAGCCGCCGCGCTTATCCGGGGACTGGTCGAGCGGGCGAAGAAGTAGCAGAGCGGAGCGTGTGATCGGGTAGGCTCGAGCCCGTAATTGTGATATAAATGTATCACTTTTAGAAAAAGGGTTCTACCATGCAAACCGCCAAGTTGCGCAAATGGGGCGGGTCGATCGCGCTGCCCATTCCGCCGAGCACCCTCAAGACGCTGGGGCTCGAAGCAAATGATGAAGTGTCGCTGGAAGTATCGCAGGGGCGCCTATTGGTGGCGCGAGCGCGGAAATTCACGTTCGAAGGACTGCTCGCTGAGCACCGCTTGCTGAAGCTGCCGCAAGATCGTGAGTGGCTTGAGTTTCCCAGCTTGCCGAGTGAGGAGCCCTGATCCGTGGCGGTAAAGTTGCCACGGCGTGGCGAGATCTTTCACACGGACCTCGATCAGACCCGTGGCAAAGAGCAGGCAGGCAAGCGATTCGTGTTTGTGCTTTCGCCCGCCGACGATAATTTGGCGATTGTTCTCCCTGTCAGTAGCGGAATTACGCTGGCGAGAAGTCAGGGATTTGCGGTAACGCTGATGGGAGCCGGAACCCGAACAACGGGCGTGATCCTCTGTAACCAGCCGCGAACCGTTGCGCTGCGAGAGCGCGGAGCAAAGCGAATCGAGATTGCGCCGGACTTCATCATCGACGAAGTGCTCCTTCGCTTGGCGCCGTTGGCAACGTAAAAGAAAAAGCCCCGCGAAACGCCTGCGGGGCTTCTTTCTCCGGCCCCTCGGGGCCGGTTTCGTCACGGAAGGTGACGTATTCCGGCTTCTAATACCGGCTTGTCGTTAGCAACTAACGAAGATCTCTGTTTGAAGGTTCATCGATAGATCTGCCTCCATTTGCGGCGAACGCATGCGCCTGGTGAGTCAGACAGTAGAGCGGCGTAGCTCCACTCCGCCTTTTGCAACATGCTTCGGCGCCTCGAGCCGGGATAATCCGCAAACCCCTGGTTGAGTTTGCTTGCCGCACGGCCGCTTCAGGTACACCCGCAAGCGCCAAGTACCAACGCAACCTGGGGCGCGCGCAACAGCGGAATCTCGTGCGGCAATTGGATCGTCTTTGGTTCGTTTGGAATCCATCCCGACCCGATTCGCCTAAGCAAATTTAGGTGACTCCGCTTGCATGCCGATGTCAAGGCATATCGGCAAATAGAAGTAATGGATCCTCATGCGCAACAGGACCTACTTCACCGAAAGCTGCGACGCCAGCGCCCGGTACGCCTTGTACTGCGCCTCGGCGAAGCGGCGGGTTTCCTCGGGCGTCATCACACTCGGGATCGACCCGCGCCGCTTGACCTGCGTGACCCACTCCGGGTCGTCTTTGACCGCCGCGAGCACTGCAGCCCAGCGATCGACGATCTCTTTCGGCAGGCCCGGCGGTCCGTAGAGCGCCCCCCAGCCCGACACGGATTCGAGGTCGGGCATCCCTACTTCGGCGGCCGTCGGCACATCGGGCGCCTCGGCGACACGGGCCTTGGTCGAGACCACGAGGCCGCGCAAATCCCCCGATCGGATGCCGGACGTATAGGGCGCGATGCCGTTGCATGCAAAATCGACGTGACCGCCAAGCACCGCGCCAACGGTGTCGCCGGCGCCCTTGTAAGGCACCTTGACCGCAGCGTCGGCCTTGAGCCCGGAATTGAGAAACATCTTGACCGGGAAAACCACGCTGGCATCCGCATTGCCGGTGGAAGCGTAGCTAAGCTTGCCCGGTCGCGCGCGCGCCGCGGCAACGAGATCATTGAAGGTGCGGATCGACGATTTGCCCAGAACGACACACACGTAGGGGTCTGATTCGAGCACGCCAAGGAAGGTGAAGCTGTCCCACTTGTAGGTCGTAGCCGGATCGAGCGCAGGCGCGGCCGCCTGCGAGCCGACGCGCGCAAGCAGCAGCGTATAGCCATCCGGTGCGGCATCGACCACGAACTGCGAGCCCACGATGCCGCCGGCGCCCGTGCGGTTGACGACCACGATCGGCTGGCCGATGAACTTGGCGGCCGCCGCTCCGATCGAGCGCGCGGCAAGATCCGCATTGCCGCCCGCGCTGTAGGGTGAAACGATCGTGATCGCCTTGACCGGATACGGTTGCGCGAACGCACCGCCTGCGGCGAAGAGAAGCGCCAACCCAAGCCCGATCCCATCCAGTGCCCGCACTCCCATGCCTTCCTCCTGTATGCAGCCCGAACCCGATGCCTCGGGTGATTTATTTTCGCTTGTACACAAAATCATGGCATCACCGCACGAGGTCCGCAAGCTCGAGGGTGCCGCCGAACGCGAACTCGGTGAGCGCAAGGCACGCGCCGGCTGAATCCGGAGTGTGCGTGCCGAGCACCAGCAACGGCGCGGCCGCCTCACGCGGTTCGCCCGCCTTGCGCTCATCGAGCCGCGCCTGCACGCCCTTCACATAACTCAGCGTGCCGGCCAGCGGCCCGGCCAGCACGATGCGCTGCGGGTCGAGGATCGCACGCACCGCATTCAACGCATTGCCCAGTTCCGCGCCGCTCGCATGGAAAGCGCGCCGCACTCGCGGCTCGCCTTGGCGCTCGCGCTCGATCGCCGACAGGAGCTTGCGCGCAGCGGCCGCGTCATGCTCGCGCGCGACCTTGCGGGGCGGCACCAGCCCGAGCCTGCGCAGCACGCCATACCCCGACGCGACGGTGTCCAGGCAGCCCTTGCGGCCGCAGGTGCAAAGGCCGGTCGCGCCAGCCACGCTCATGTGGCCGATCTGGCCCGCGGCGCTGTGCCGGCCGCGCACGATGCGGCCCTGCTCCATCACGCTGGCGCCGATGCCCATCGAGGCGTTGACCAGGACCGTATCGCCCGCGCCGGAAGCCTTGCCCGCATTTTTTCCGAACCCCTCCTCGGCGAGGTTGAGCGCGTGATGCATCGATTCGACGCAGACCGGCAGTCTCAAGGCATCCGACACCAGCCGCGCCACCGGGAGGTCGTGCCAACCGAGGTTGGGCGACTCGATGATGAGGCCCTTCTGCCGGTCGACCACGCCCGCCGAGGCGATCCCCGCCCCCAGCACCCGCTTGCGCGGAATCTTCGCCAGGGTAAGCAACGCGCGGATCTCGCCGACTAGAACCTTGAGCGCGGACCGGGCCGAGGACTGGTCGAGCAACTGAACCGGCCGGCGAGAGACGCATTCCCCCCTGAGGTCGGCGATGCGGACCCACTGCTCGAAGGCGCCGACCCCGATCCCGATCACGTAGGCGCCTTCAGCGCAAAGTTCGAGGTCCACCTGCGGCCGCCCGCGAGCGGCGGGCGCGCCTTCCCGAGCAAGCTCGCGCACGAGACCTGCCTCCACGAGTTCCCGCGTGATGCGCGAGACGGCAGCCGGCGTCAGCCCGGTCGCCTGCGCGAGCGCCGTGCGGGAGACCGTGCTCGCGCGAAACAGATACTCGAGCACGAGGCCGCGGTTGTGGCGGCGAAGGTCGCCGGGGACCGCGCGCAGCTTGCTAGAATCGTTTCGGCTTATCTTTTTTTTCATGGGGCAACTAAATGCGGGTAGCTCTGATCGGCGGCACGGGTCTCATCGGTACGGCCAGCGCCGAGACCCTCCTCGCGGCCGGGCATTCGGTCACGCTGATTTCAAGGCGCCCACCGGAAACCGCCAGCACCGCCGAATGGCTCGCCGGCGATATCGGCGAGGCGCCGGCGATCCGCACCGCACTCGCCACCGCGCGCCCTGACGCCGTGCTCCATCTCGCAGCTTACCTACAGTTCGCCTGCGAGCAAAACCCGGCCGAAGCGGTGCGCGTGAATATCGACGGCACACTCAACGTGCTGGAAGCGTGCCGCGAGCTGCGCATCCCCCGCGTCGTTTTTGGCGGAAGCATCGCGAGTTACGGCGAGCGCGCCGACCTCATGCGCGAGGACGACCCGACGGTGACGGCCACCGGCCTCTACGGCATGACCAAGCGCCTCGGCGAAATGCTCGGCGCGCGTTACGCCGCCTTGCATGGCCTCACCTTTATTTCGCTGCGTTACGGGGGCGTATTCGGTCCGGTCGAGGTGCAGAGTGCCGGCATGGCGCTGGTGCGCCAGCGCATCAAGGAAACCGCACGAGGCAAGGACGTCGAGATCGAGGGCGCCAGCGGGCGCGAGCGCTTCCACCTGACCCATGTGAGCGATGCGGCAGGCGCGACGGTGGCGGCGCTGGTCCACCCCCACCCCGCGCACCAGGTCTACAACGTGGCGGGACCGGAGGCGAACTACATGAGCCTGGAAGACATGCATGCCGCCGTGCGGCGCATTGCGCCCCATGCCGGCAAGGCCTTGTTCAAGGGCCAGGGCAAGAGCGCCGGGCCGGTCGATACCCGCCGGCTTCGGGCGGACCTGGGATTCGAGCCCTCGGTGTCCGTAGCGGCGGGCTTGGAGAGCGATCTTCGCCGGGCCGGGTGGGCGAATTGACAAGGCCCATCGCCTTCAGTAGATTTAATTGCTGATGTAAATTAAATCAGCGCCAATGAGCGCGCCCCTTCGAGGAGACCACCCGATGCAGGAAGCCAAACCGTCGATGCCCCCTTCCCCGCTGGCGCGAAACCCGGGGCTCTGGCGTGGCCGCGACCTGCAGGGTCGCGACGACTGGATCTTCCGCTTCCCTCCCGAGGCCCTTGCGGAACTGCGCTCTGCGCTGGCGGCGGTCAAGGCCAAAGGCCTCAAGGCGCCGGACTTCGGCAAGACGGATTTTCCCCTCCCGGAATTCTCGGCTGTGTTGAACACCATGCGCGAGGAGCTCGAGCACGGCCGCGGCTTCTTCCTCATGCGCGGCTTTCCCGCTTCGGAATTCACCACGGAAGAATGCGAGATCATCTTCTGGGGCCTCGGCCGGCACCTCGGGATCCCGCTTTCGCAGAATGCGGAAGGCCATGAGCTCGGCCATGTGAGGAACCTGGGGCTGGACATCAACCAGACCAACGTACGCGCCTACCAGACCACGGCCGAGCTGATCTTCCACAACGACCAGAGCGACGTGATCATGCTCATGTGCCTGAAGATGGCCAAGTCGGGCGGCGTGTCGCGCCTCGTGAGCGTGGCCGGGATCCAGAACGAGATCCAGCGCCGCCGGCCGGACCTGCTGGAAGAGCTTTACAAGCCGTTCTACATCGACCGCCGCGGCGAGCGCGGGCGGGAGGACGAAGGCGACGAGCCCTACTACGCAATGCCGGTGCTCTCGTTCCACAAAGGGCTGGTGACCGCGCGCTATATCCGCGGCTACATCGAGTCGGCCCAGCGGTTTGCCGAAGTGCCGCGCCTGAGCGCCAAACAGGTCGAGGCGCTCGACCTGTTCGATGCGGTCGCCAACGAGCCCGGCATGGCGCTCTCGTTCCAGATGGAACCCGGCGATCTTCAGCTTGCCAACAATTTCTGCGTACTGCACGCGCGTACCAATTTCGAGGACTGGCCCGAGCTGAAGGACCGCAGGCACCTGCTGCGCCTGTGGATCGCGACGCCCAACAGCCGCGAGCTGCCGCCCTGTTTCGCTACGCGCTTCGGCACTTGCGAAGGTGGCAGGAAGCGCGGCGGAATCCCGCCGCGCCACGAGACGGGCGCGGCGGTCAAGGACAAGGTGCAGGAGTTCAGGCTCGAGAAGGTGTAACGCCTCGGGTCATTGCGCCCCTGGCGAAAACAAGGAGGTTTCACCATGATTCCTGTAGCGCAGAACGAAATGCTTACCCGCGTCGGACCGGGAACGCCTGCGGGAGAAATGTTCAGGCGCTATTGGTTGCCGGTCGGCATATCAGGGGAACTGCGCGCAGCGACCCAGAAAGTAAGGATGCTCGGCGAAGACCTTGTCCTGTTTCGAGATGAATTCGGCCGGCCGGGATTGCTTGCGCGCGATTGCTCGCACCGGTCTACATCGCTCGAATATGGGCGGATCGAAGGCGGCGGGATCAGGTGCCCATACCATGGCTGGCTGTACGACATCAGAGGCGACTGCCTCGACATGCCGGGAGAGCCCAAGGATTCCAAGTTCAAGGACCGCGTAAAGCACACCGCCTATCCGTGCCGGGAAATCGGCGGCCTCGTATTCGCTTACATGGGTCTGGGCGAGCCCCCATTGCTGCCCACGTTCGAGATCCTGGTTTCAGACTCCTTTACAAGGCGCGCATCCATGGACTGGCCGGTCCATCCCTGCAACTGGCTGCAGCTTGTGGAAAACGACCAGGATCCGGTCCACGCCTCGGTTCTCCACAACGACTCCTCGTTTTCGCAGAACAGCCTGTTCCCGACCATGGCCACGCGCATCGACTTCGAAGAAACCGAAGCGGGCGTGATGTATACGGCCTACCGCCCGGGACCCGAACCCGGGACGACATATGTGCGCCGGGTAAATTCGCTGATGCCAGGCATCCTGGCGTTCGGACCGGGCCGCTCGCCGGACCATCACGATGACCCAGAGTTCGGGGGATCGCTGCGCTGGCGCGTCCCAGTCGATGACACGACGACGAAGATGTTCAGCGTTTACGCGACGCCGAGGAAATATCAGTCGGACCGCACGGCCAAGGCCTCAGATATGGGCGGGATCTTCGTGAAGCGCGACATCATCAATGAATCGCTTGCCGGGAAATACTGGATCGCGGAGCGCAACGCCGACGGAAAATTCATCCTCGACGAAACCTGGAAGCAGGACTACGTGGCGATTGTGAGCCAAGGCGCGATTACCGACCGCAGCCGCGAAAAGCTGGGCACGTCGGACCGGGGCATCGTGCAACTGCGAAAAATGTACATGGAGGCGATCAAGGCTGTGCAGGAGGGCCGTGATCCCAAGGGCGTCATGCGCGACCCCGCGAAAGCCTCCATGGTGCGCCTGCCGCGGACAAACCAGGTCGGACGCACCGAAGACGAACTCGTGGTCAGCTATGCGCAATTCTGATACCGCCAGGATGGCCTGGTCGCTTGCGACCTCGGCGATTATCGGGGCTGCGGCAGCCTGTTTGGCCGCTCCGGCGAACGCTCAGCAGTTTCCGGGCGGCCCGGTCGTCATTGTCGTGCCTTTCGAGCCCGGCGGCCCGACCGACCTCATCCCGCGGACCATAGCGCCGAAGATGTCGGAGGCGCTGGGCGTGCCGGTGACGATCGAGAACAAACCTGGGGCCGCCGGGAACGTCGGCGCCGGCGAGGTCGCGCGCTCGAAGCCCGACGGACGCAGGCTGTTGCTGTTCCAGGGCGGGCTCTTTACGGTGAACCCGTGGATCTTCAAGGAAATGCCGTTCAATCCGCAGCGCGACTTCACGCCAATCATCGATCTAGCTTCGACGCCGAACGTGATGGTCGTGAGCGCCGAGGTCAAGGCCAACACGATTGCGGAACTCATCGAGCAGATCAAGGCCAATCCCAGCGCCTTCAACTACGGCACGCCGGGCCGGGGCACGAGCCCGCACTTGTGCGTGGAATCCTTCAAGCTCATGAGCGGGGGATTGGGCCTCGTGCACGTCCCGTTCAAGAGCGGTCCCGCAGCGGTCACCAACCTGCTGTCGAACCAGGTCCAGCTCAGTTGCATGAACATCAGCGCGGTCCTCCCCTCGATCAAGGCGAACCGCATCCGCGCGCTCGCAATCACCAGCGCGAGCCGAAACGGGCTGCTGCCCGGGGTGCCTACGATGGACGAGATCGGATTCAAGGGCTTCGAAGTTACCGGATGGTTCGCACTCGCGGTGCCATCCCAGACGCCAAAAGACACCGTGAACCGGCTCCATGCGGTGATCAAGGACGCCCTGGCCGACGCCCGAGTCACTGAACGCCTCAACGCCGCCGGCTTGACGATATTGGGCGATACCTCTGAAAACGTAGCGCGAAATATTTCCGTCGAATCGGCCAAGTGGCGCAAGATTATCGAAACTGCAAATATCCGCATGGACGACTGACTCACTCAATACCGCTTTCCTGGAGCACAAAAAATGACCTATGACCTGAACGCATTCACCGCGGATTGCCACTCCATTCTCGGCGCGGACAGCGGCCCGGAAGGCCGCGAGAAAGTCCGCGCGCTCCTTGAGAAACTCCTCAAGAACGAGGAATTCGTCCGCAAGCACTGTGCAGACTCGAAGCCGGGACTGCACCTGCTCTTCGAGGATCCCGAGCTCAAGTTCCAGGTGCTGGCACACGTCAACGAGAATCCCCGCGTATCGCCTCCGCACGACCACGGAGCTTCGTGGGCGATCTACGGCCAAGCCACCGAGCACACCGATATGACGGAATGGGAACGCACCGACGACAAGTCCGATCCGGAACACGCGGGACTGAAGGTGCGCAACACCTATCGCCTCCTGCCGGGTCAGGCAGGGATCTACCAGGACGGCACGATCCACTCGATCGACTACCCCGCCAAGTCGTGTTTCGTGCGCGTGACCGGCACTAACCTCGATCGCATTGCACGCGTGATGTTCGACCTGAAGACCGGCAAGGTCACTCAGATGACGGCGCAACGTGCAACCTGAGGTCGGCCGATGATTCTCGATCCCGCTGAATCTTCCTATTGAAAGGCGAAGCACGATGAACCGCATCAAGGCGAACGGAATCGAAATCAACTACAGGCTGGAGGGACCAGCGGACGCCCCGGTGCTCATGCTCAGCAATTCCCTGCTGACTGACTACGGCATGTGGGATCTCCAGGTTCCGGCATTCACAGCCAGGTACCGCCTCCTGCGCTACGACTCACGCGGCCACGGCGACACGCAGTCGACACCCGGTCCTTATTCGATGAGCATGCTCGTCGCGGATGCCATCGGACTTGTCGATGCGCTCGGGATCCGCAAGCTCCATTTCCTCGGGCTGTCGAAGGGCGGAATGATCGCGCAACTGCTTGCCGCGCGGCACGGCGAGCGCCTGCTATCGGTCACGCTCTGCGACACCGCCTGCCAGATGCCTCCAGCGTCCGTCTGGGACGATCGAATCAAGCTCGCCCAGTCAAAAGGCACCAGCGCGTTCATGCAACCAATGACCGACCGGTGGCTCACCCAGGGTTACCGCGAACGGAATCCCGAAGTCGTGGCAAAACTCGGCGCGATGATCGCCCGCACTTCGGTCGACGGGCTGGTGGGGTCCGCGTGCGCGATCAGGGACATGGACCACCTGCCGATCCTGCAAGGCATCAAGATCCCGACTCTGATTGTGGTGGGAGAACAGGACGTCGGGACCCCAGTGGCCGCCGCCGAAGTCCTGCGCCGCGAAATCGGGCAATCGAAGCTGGTCGTGATTGAGGGCGCAGCCCACATGCCGAACATAGAACAGACTGGGATATTCAACACAACCGTGCTGGACTTCATCGATTCCCACTAGAATTGCTGCCGTCGATTCGCGGAAGCTGCAACGGGAGTTCCGCGCAATGGGAATCCAATGCCGAAAATCACTTACGTCCTCGCCGACGGCACGCGCCGTGAAATCGAAGCTTCCAAAGGCACCAGCGTCATGGAAGCCGCCATCAGGAACAACGTCAAGGGCATCGACGCCGAATGCGGCGGCTGCCTGTCGTGCGCGACCTGCCACGTGTATGTCGGCGAAGAGTGGCTGGCGAAACTCCCGGACCCGGACCCGGATGAAGCGGACATGCTCGGCTTCGTAGCGGCCGAGAAAAAGCCGAACAGCCGCCTCGCCTGCCAGATCAAGCTCGACGAGGCCCTGAGCGGCATCGTCGTGCGCGTTCCCCCGACCCAGTCCTGAAATGCACGTCGCCGTCATCGGCACGGGCATCGTGGGGGTATGCAGCGCGGCGTGGCTGCAGCGCGACGGGCACACGATCACCTTCATCGATCCGCGCGAGGCCGGCGAGGCGTGCTCCTTCGGCAATGCGGGCTCGATGTCACCGTCGGCCTGCCTGCCGGTCGGCATGCCCGGGATGTGGAAGAAGGCGCCAAAGTGGCTCATCGACCCGCTCGGGCCGCTCACGATCCGCTGGTGGTACCTGCCGGTCGTTACGCCGTGGCTCGCGCGCTTCGTCCGCTATTCCTCGCCGGCGGAAGTGGTGCGCATCGCCACCGCGTTGCGCGGTCTGCTTGCGCCGATCTTCAAAGCTTACGCGCCGCTGCTCGACCACGCGGGCGCGAACGACCTCGTCAGGCGTTCCGGTTGCCTCTACGTGTATTCCTCGCGCGAGACCGCGCGCCAGTGGCAGTGGGGCATGGACCTGCGGCGCAGTCTCGGCGTCGAGTTGCGCGACATCGAGGAGGACGAACTCGTCAAACTCGAGCCCGACCTCAAGGGCAAGTTCCGCTTCGGGCTCCTCGCGCCGGAGAACGGCTCGACGCTCGATCCCTCGAAGCTGGTCAAGGCGATCCACGCGCAATGCGTTCTTGACGGCGCAGGCACGATCAACGCATCGGTGGTCGGCTTTGTGCGTTCGGGCCGGCGGATTAGCGAGGTGCGCCTCGACAACGGCATCCACATGCAGTGCGACGGCGTGGTCGTCGCCGGCGGCGCGTGGTCGGCCAACCTTGCGGCGGACCTCGGCACGCCGATCCCGCTGGAAACGCAACGCGGCTACCACGTGACCGTCGAGAGCACGAATCTCGAGCTTCGGCACACGATCATGGCGCTGGAGCACAATCTCATGATCAACCCGATGGCGATGGGTCTGCGCCTTGCGGGCTCGGTGGAGTTTGCCGGCCTGAAAGCGCCGCCGAACTATGCACGCGCCGGCGTGCTGCTCGCCAAGGGCCGGGAACTCTTTCCGCATCTCGACACCAGCCGAACTACAGAATGGATGGGCCACCGTCCCTGCCTGCCCGACAGCCTGCCGGTGATCGGCCCGGCGCCTGGCACGGACAATGCGTGGCTTGCCTTCGGCCACGGCCATGTGGGAATGTGCGGCGGCGCCACGACCGGGCGCGAGATCGCGAACCTCGTGGCCGGGCGCAAGCCGCAGGTGAATCTCGAGCCTTTCCGCGCAGACCGTTTTTGAACCGGGAAATGTCAGCAAGTTGGCTTAAGAGCTAATCGTGGCGCGGACCTTTGCCGAAAAATGTCAGGAGTGACCATGTCCAAAACCTTGCGCCTCGCCCTTGCGGCGCTTGCCTGTTCCTTCGCCTTCGCGGCGGCCACGCAGGCACAGCCCTACCCGAACAAACTGGTGCGCATCGTGGTGCCCTTCCCGCCCGGCGGCAGCACCGACCTGCTTGCGCGCCGGCTCGCCGATCGGCTGCAGGCCTCGATGGGCCAGTCGTTCATCGTCGAGAACAAGCCGGGCGCTGGCGGTGCGGTGGGCTCGGAGTTCGTCGCCAAGTCGCCGCCCGACGGCTACACGGTGCTGATGGGCGTGACCGGCTCGCACGGGATCAGCGTGAGCCTGAACCCGAAGCTGCCGTACCACCCGCTCAAGGATTTCGCGCCGATCTCGATGGTGGTGTCCGCACCACTGGTGATTGTGGTCGGGCCTGCGATCCCGGCCAATACGCTGGCCGAATACGTCGCGCATGCCAGGTCGAAGCCCGAGCAGGTCACGCACTCCTCGCCCGGGAACGGCACCTCGATGCACCTCACCGGCGAGATGTTCAACCTCGCGGCCGGATTGAAGCTGGTGCACGTGCCCTACAAAGGCAGCGCCGGCGCGGTCAACGACCTGATCGGCGGGCAGGTGCAGTCTATGTTCGGCGACTTCCTGGTGGTGCTGCCGCAGGTGAAGGGCGGAAAGATCAAGGCGCTCGCGGTGACTTCGGCCAGACGTCACGCGCTGTTGCCCGATGTGCCGACCGTCGCGGAGTCGGGCTACCCGGGCTTCGAGGCGCTATCGTGGCAGGGTCTCTTCGCGCCAGCGGGCACGCCGGCGGACATTGTGGCGAGGCTGAACGTGGAGACCGTGAAAGTGCTCGCAAGCGAAGACTTCCGCGACGCGTTCGCCCGCCAAGGTTTCCTCGTTGCAGGCAGCACACCGGCGGAATTCCGAACTTTCATCGAAGCCGAAATCCCGAAGTGGGCGCAGATCATCAGGGCTGGCGGCGTCACGCTGCAATAAATAAATGGAATAAATGGGGCCAGGTTCGAATTTCCTTCGGCGCCGTCAATGATTCGCGGTCACTGCGGAAATTCGAACCTGGCCCCATTTATTTCGGCCCCATTTATTTCTGGTCGAAGAACTCGGCGTTGAAGTCGGCGGCGACGGGGCGGGCGGCGAAGATGCGGGCGGCGTCCTCTTCCTCGAACATCTCGGCTAGCTTGAAGCTCAGCTTGGCCATGCTGGCGGCCTTGCCGAGATCGGGCACCTTGGAGATCAGCTGCACGTAGATCTCGGCTGCAAGGTCGCGCACGGGGCGGCCGACCGAATGGGCCTCCATGCCCGGCGCCGGGGCTGCTTTAGGTGGAGCTGCTGCGTGCCCGCTCATAGGTCACCATGATAGGTCAGAACGTTATTCGGGTACCGGGATCTCATGCGGCCTTCGACGCAGCTTTCGATGCCCCGGCTTCGGGAATGCCGTAGCTTGCCATAAGGCCGTCGACGACCTTGTGGTAGTGCTCCCACGGGGCTTCGCGGAAATTGTGGTTGCGGATGATGAAGGACGCCCCGGCGTAGAATTTCTCGTACTGCGCATGGCGCCCGGCGAATTCCGAGCCCACCAGGTCCCACGCGAGCTTGAAGAGCTTCATCCGGTCCACCGCCCCGATCTGCGGGGTCTGCCAGTAGGTTTCGAAATCGGCGCACATTTCCGGGTCGTTCATGACCGAGATGTCGGCCGGCATCTGGAACACGCCGCCGCCGCAGAGTTCCCTCAGGATGTCGATGATCGCCGAGTGGCCTTCGGTGCACCAGTTGAGCGCGGCGTACATGTAGCGGCGGTTGAAGGTCTTGTAGCCCGTGGGCCAGTCCTCGGCGTCCTGGATCTGGCCGGCGATCATGCCGCCGAGCGTCGCTTCGAGCGCTGAGAGGCGGCCGAGCGTTTCCCTCACTGCAGGAATCTGGTCGGCGCCCGAGGCCTGCGTAACCCGCGACGCCACGCCCACCACCAGCTGCATCTTGGCGTGGAAGCGCACGTTCGACTGGTGATTGCCGTAGCAGTGGGCCGGGGTCTTGATGTAGATCTCGCGCGCCAGCACCGCGTCGTTATGCACGAAGACTTTCTCCCACGGCACCTTGACCTCGTCGCACATGACCATACTATCGGTCTCGTCGAAGCGGTGCGTAAGCGGATTCTCGAATTCGACCGGCGCGTGCTGCTCGAAGGGCTTTCTCGACCACAGCGTGAGGCCCTTCGCGTTCACGGGGACCGCGCAGGTGATTGACTCGGCGAGCTGGTTCGGCGCGAGCGGGATCAGGTTGCCGATCCAGATGTCGTTGGAGAACACCGCGCCGGTGGCGAGCATCTTCATGCCGGAGATCACCACGCCGTCATCGTCCTCCCTCACCACGCGCAGGGTCGGGATCGGCAGGTTCTGCTTGATGTAGAACTCCGGGTTGCGCGCGGCCTGCGGCGGGATCACCGCGTAGCAGGCGTAGGTGTCGTTCGCGCGCATGTATTCGTAATAGCGCAAGAGGTTGTCGGCGTACTTGCCGAACACCGCAGGATTGGTCGACATCCCGGTCACGAAGCTCGAAACATGATCCGGCGAGCGGCCGAGATGCCCGTAACTCATGTTGGCGATGGCGCGATGCAGGACGGTGCGCTTTTCGAGATCGGCCTTCGAGCGCGCCGGCAGGAAGTACGCGCTGTAGCGCTTGCCGCCATCCTCATAACTCATCGGGTCGCGATTCTCCGGCGCGCCCTTCATGTCGTAGATCGCAGCGATCGAGCGCGCGGCATTGCGGAACGCCGGGTGCGTGGTGACATCAGTGACTTTTTCCGACCCGATATAGACGACGCGCCCGTCGCGCAGTTGTTCGAGGTGTTCCTTGCCGGTTTTCAACATGACGGCCTCCTACTTTTTGCCAGACGTTTCGTAATAATGGATCTCGTAAAGCAGGCAACCGTTCTTCGACGTGAACGGGCCGTGGTGCGCGCCGGGGGGACGGCAGGCATAGGTGAACGCACTCGACGAATCCCCGCCCTTGCCCTTGTCGTCGTTGCCCACGATGAGGTCGCCCTGCACCAGGAAAACCTCTTCCCAGTGGTCGTGTACGAACGGCACGGTGGAGAACGCACCCGGATCGAGCTTGAGCAGGCGCGTGCGGCTGCCGCGCTTGGCCGTTTCGTCGAGATCCGAGGCCAGCACTTTCTGGGTGAAGCCGGGCGGGTAGCCGGGCGGCACTTCCCAGCCGTTCTTCATGTCGACGCCGACGAATTCGAGGTGCTGCTTGGGGGCCAGGGCCATGGACGTTCTCCGTTGGGGGTTTCAGGCGGCGCGACGGTCCGCGCCTGCCCGGTACTGGGACGTAAGGTAATCGATCAGGGCCGTGGCGCGGTCACCGCAGCCCACCAGCTCGGACGCAAGGGCGCGCAGCTTGTCGAAACGGTTGCGGTCCAGGCACGCGAATAGAACGTCGTTGACCTGTTGCTGCACCGGCGCGAGCGTGCGCGCGAGGTCTTCGCCTGCCTTGCTGACCGAGAGCAGCACGCGCCGCCCGTCGGCGGGATCGTCGGCCTTGGCGAGCAGGCCCTTGGCCACCAGCTTGTTGACCTCGAGCGTGATGAAGGCGCCCGAGCGGTGCAGCCGCGCTGCGACCTGCCCGACGCTGATGCCCGCCGACGCGCTCGCGCCCGCCGCGTCTTTTCCCGCGGCTGGCTGGAAGCGCTTCACGGCCATGAAGATCTCGTACTGCACGCCGGTGAGCCCGGCGAAGGCGCCGAAGCCGTCGCGGCAGGCCTCGATGTGGTGCGCGAAAGCCATGAGGTCGTGCACCAGCCCGCGGAATTCGGTGTCCGAACCCGCGACGAGCAGCTCGGGTTTGGATACCGTGGCGTGCTCTCGCCTGGTCCTGGCTACCGTCGTGGTCTTCTTCTTGCTTGACATGGATTTCTCCCGGCGAGTAACTTAGACTCGTGAATTACCTTTGTCAACAAGCTTTCTATTAAAGCGAAACCCCATGCCCTTGCCCAGCCGCCTCCTCACGCTCCTGGCCGCGACGTGCATCGCCGCCTCCGCCTTCGCGCAATCGCCCTGGCCTTCGAAACCGGTGAGAATCGTCGTGCCCTATCCGCCCGGCGGCATCACCGACACCGTAACGCGCCTGTCGTCCCCGAAGATCCAGGAAGCCATCGGCCAGCCGGTGGTGGTCGAGAACAAGGTCGGCGCCGGCGGGGCGCTGGCCACCGAATTCGTCGCCAGGAGCGCGCCCGACGGTTACACCCTGCTCATGGGCTCGGCCGCGCCGCAAACGCTCAACCAGTTCATCCAGAAGCTCGGCTACGACGGCCTGAAGGACTTTGCGCCGATCACGCTGATCAACACCAACCCGCTCGTGCTCATGGTGCACCCGTCCCTACCGGCGCAGAACGTGAAGGAACTCATCGCGCTGGCCAAGGCGCAACCCGGCAAGCTCAATTTCGCCGGCGCCGGCGGCCTCACCCAGTTCAGCGGCGAGATCTTCAAGCACATGGCCGGTTTGGACATCGTCTATGTGCCATACAAAGGTGGCGCCCCCGCAACGGCGGCCGCAGTGGCCGGCGACACGCAGATTACTTTCGCCAACTATTCGGACGCACTGCCGCAGATCCGCGCCGGCAAGCTGCGCGCGTTGGGCATCACCAGCGCCAAGCGGTTTCCCCAGTCGCCCGACGTGCCGACGATCGCCGAGGCGGGCGTGCCCGGCTACGTGGTCGAGTCATGGAACGGGCTCTTCGCGCCGGCAGGCACGCCTCCCGAAATCGTCACTCGGATCGCCCTCGCCGTACAGCAGGGCTTTCGCGACCCCGCGCTGAGGAAGCGCATGGAGGACATCGGCGCAACGCCAGTGGGCGACACGCCCGAACAGTTTCGCGCCCTCGTGGCCTCCGAGATGCAGAAATGGGGTAACTTCGTGCGATCGACCGGCATCAAGGTCGAACAGTAGCCTCCCAGGGCCCACCCAAAGGATCCCGGCATGGATGCCAGCAACCAGGTAGTCATCGACACGAGCTTTCGCGCCGCGCTGCGGCGCATGCAGCAGGCCGGCCGCATCGACGCTTTCAAGCACGAAGCCGACACCGAGTTCCAGATCGCCGGCATGATGAAGAAGCTCGACGGCGGCCCGGCGCTGCTCTTCCCGAGAGTCAAAGGGCACACGATGCCGGTGCTGGGCAACATGCTCTCGTGCCGGGAGAATTGCGAGGCGGCCTTCGGCGTCGATTATCTGGGCATCCGCCAGTTCGTCGCGCGGGCGCTCGGCAACCCGGTCGCGCCGGTTCTCGTGAAAAATGCGCCGGTCCACGAGAACGTGCACCGCGAGTTCGACCTCGGCAAGATGCTCCCGATCCTGCGCCACACCGACGGCGACAGCGGACGCTTCATCACCGCCGGCATCGTGATCGTCAAGGATCCTGAAACCGGCGTCTACAACGCTTCGTACCACCGCCTCCAGGTGATCGGGCCGCAACGCACGGCGATCAAGCTCGACTTCGGCCGGCACCTGCGCGCAGCGTATGAGCGCGCGCAGAAGCTCGGCAAACCACTCCCGATCGCGGTATGCATCGGCACGGACCTCGCCGTGCACTACACGGCCGCGACCATGGGCGCGCAAATGCCGGAGTCCGCGGACGAACTCGCAATCGCGGGCGGCCTGCGCGGCGAGCCCCTTTCCGTGACCAAGGCGATCACCCAGGACCTCCACTACCCGGCGGGGACCGAAATCGTGCTCGAAGGCATGCTGCTGCCGTCGCAAACCGTGCGCGAAGGCCCGTTCGGCGAATTCGTCGGTTACCTTTCGCCCGAAGGCGATGCGCCGATATTCGAAGTCACCGCCCTCGCCCACCGGAACAACCCGGTGTACTTTGCGATCAACGGCGTAGGGCGCGAGACCATCATGCTGCGCAAGTACGTGATGGAAGCAAGCCTGCTCAAGGCCCTCCAGGCCGCCACGCCGATCGTGAAGGACGTCGAGATGACCGCAGGGGGCCTGCATCGTTTTCACGCGGTGATCGCGGTCAGGAAAACCAGCGTCCAGCAAGAGGGCCTGCAGAGGAACGCGATCCTCGCCGCCTTCGGCACCCTCAAGGACCTCGATCTCGTCATCGCGGTGGATGACGACATCAACATCCAGGACCCGGTCGATGTCGAGTACGCGCTCGCGATGCGGATGGAGGCCAGCAAGGACCTCTTCATCATCCCCGGCGCGCGCACGCACGAGTACGTGAGAAAGAGCAACAACGGCATCCGAGCCAAAGTCGGCATCGACGCGACGGTGCCTTTCGAAGAGCGTTCGCGTTTCGAACGCGCCCCGTTTCGCACGGTCGAGGCCGGCCCGGAGAGCTTTACGCAGGACGGCGGCGGGCTCGACTGGCTGAAGCGCGCCTGAGAACAACCGCTTGCGGCGCATCGCCGCCCAAGGAGTAGCGACATGCAAGGACTGAACCGTTTCTTCGCTGCGGCTTTGGGGCTGCTCGTGGGCCTTGCGGCCCTGCCGCAAGCCTGGGCGCAATCCTACCCTTCCAAACCGGTGCGCCTGGTCACGGGTTTCCCGGGCGGCGGCCCCACCGACCTGATGGCCCGCGCGATCGGCGAGAAACTCCAGGCCGCCTGGAAGCAGCCGGTGATCGTGGAGGCGCGGCCCGGCGCCTCGGGCGCCCTCGCCATGGAGCAACTCAAGGCTGCGCCGGCCGACGGCTACTCGCTCCTCGTCGCGCCCACCAACACGCTTGCCGTCAATCCGCACCTGTTCCCCAAGCTCGGCTACGACCCGCTCAAGGATTTCACCCTGATTGCGCGCGTGGCCAACATCGACAACTTGCTTGCCGTGCATTCCGGGGTGCAGGCGAGAAACCTGGCCGAACTGTCTGCCCTCGCTCGCAGCCAGCCGGGCTTGCTGACTTTCGGCTCGCCGGCCAACGGCTCCCAGGCGCATCTCGCGGGTGAGTTCCTGAACCAGCATTTCGGCGTGAAGATGGTCCATGTCCCCTACAAAGGCATCGGCCCGGCAATGAACGACCTGCTGGGCGGGCAGATCTCGATGATGTTCGTCCCGGTGGCCAACTCGCTTTCCAACCTCCGCGCCGGAAAGTTGCGCGCGGTCGGGATCCCGGCCCGCGAGCGCAACGCCTCGGTCCCCGACGTGCCGACCTTCGCCGAGCAGGGCATTCCGGGGTTCGAGGCCGTGACCTGGTTCATGCTGATCGGCCCGGCCGGCCTTGGCGCCGAGGTTCTGGACAAGTTGCGCGCCGACATGGCCCAGGCCATGCGCGATCCGGACCTGCGCGAGCGCTTCCAGAAATTCGGCGCGGAGCCTCCCGCCGCCGGCGAGGACCTTGCGGCGTTCCTGCGTGCCGACCTGGCCCGCTGGGGACAAGTGGTGCGCGCTGCCGGGATCAAGGCCGACTGAGGGTCCCGTTTGAAGCGTTCCCTGCGCGCAAGGTCGGCGATCGTCGGCGCCGGTCTGGCCGGCCTCGGTGAAGCGCCCGGGTACTCGCATCTCGAACTGCTCGGACAGGCGGTGCATGCGGCGCTCGCCGATGCGCGTATTCCCTTATCGAGCGTTGATGGACTCTTCACCGCGAACTCGGTCAATTTCCTCCCGGTGCTGTCCACCGCGGACTATTTGGGCATCCGCCCGCGCTACATGGACGGGACCAATATCGGCGGCGCCTCGTTCCTCGAATTCGCGCTCTCTGCGACGGTCGCGCTGGAAGCCGGGCTGTGCGACGTGGCGCTGATCTGCTACGGCTCGAACCAGCGCACGGCGAAACGCTCGCCGAATTTTTCGGATGCCCCGCCGTTCGAAGCGCCCTACCAACCCAGCTACATGGCCGGGCCGTTCGCGCTTGCGACCGCTCGGCATATGTACCAATACGGCACCACGCCGGAGCAGCTGGCGGAAGTGGCGGTAGCGGCGCGCGGCTGGGCCGCGCTCAACCCGCAGGCCTTCATGCGCGACCCGCTCACCGTGGCGCAGGTGCGCGCGTCGCGGATGGTATGCGACCCGCTCACCGTGCGCGATTGCTGCCTCGTGACCGACGGGGCCGGCGCGATCGTGATGGTCGCCGCCGAGCGCGCGAGGGATTTTCCGAAACCGCCGGTGTACTTTCTCGGCGGGTCGGCGGCGGTTTCGCACCGCCAGATCTCGTCCATGCACGACCTGACCGTGACCGCCGCGACCGAGTCCGGCCCGCGCGCTTTCACCATGGCCGGGTTGTCGGCGGCGGATGTCGATGTGGCCGAAATCTACGACGCCTTCACGATCAACACGCTGCTCGCGCTCGAAGACCTCGGGTTCTGCGCAAAGGGCGAAGGCGGCGCCTTCGTCGAGAAAGGCGGGATCGCGCCCGGCGGCCGCCTGCCGGTCAATACCAACGGCGGCGGCCTGTCCTGCGTGCATCCTGGCATGTACGGTATCTTCCTGCTCGCCGAGGCGGTCGCACAGTTACGCGGCGAGGCAGGCGAAAGGCAGGTCGCGAGCCCCGAAGTCGCGCTCTGCCACGGAAACGGCGGCACGCTCTCGTCACAGGTGACCGTCCTGCTGGGCACCACCGCAACGCTTTAGCTTCCCTTCCCGAGGTTCCCATGCCAGTGCGCTACCCGAAGCAGCCCCGCAAGGACTACGAGTGCATCACGGTCGAAACCGACCGCGAAGGCATCACGTGGATGACATTCAACCGCCCAGAGAAGCGCAACGCGATGAATCCGACGTTGCATGCAGAAATGGCGCAGGCAATGCTCGAGCACGAGACGCACCCGGACACGAAAGTCATCGTGCTCACCGGCGCGGGCAACTCGTGGAGCGCCGGCATGGACCTCAAAGAATATTTCCGCGAGACCGACGGGGACGCGCAGGCGCAGTTCCGCTCCTACACCGACAACCGGCGCTGGTCGTGGGATGCGCTGGTGCGCGGCAGGAAACCCGTGATCGCGATGGTCAACGGCTATTGCTTCGGGGGCGCATTCATCCCGCTGTGCAACTGCGACCTGGCCATTGCCGCCGATGACGCGGTGTTCGGCCTCTCGGAGATCAACTGGGGCATCGTCCCCGGCGGCGTGGTGAGCAAGGTCCTCGTCGACACGCTGCGCATCCGCGACGCGATGTACTACGCGGTCACCGGGCGCACGTTCAACGGCAAGAAGGCCGCCGAAATGGGCCTGGTGAATTTCTCGGTGCCGGCGAAAAAACTGCGCGCCGAAACGGTCGCACTCGCCCGCGAGCTGATGTCCAAGAGCCCCATGGTGCTCGCCTACACCAAGCAGGCGATCCGGCAGGTGCGCACGATGGACATGGAGCAGGCCTACGACTACCTCATCGCGAAGATCACCGCGCTGGAGGCCAAGGACCCCGAGCGCACGCGCGAGCGCGGGATGCGTGAATTCCTCGACGAGAAATCCTTCAAGCCCGGGCTCGGGGCTGTGGCGCGGCCGGGAAGGAAGGCCGCGCCCAAACCGGCCGCGAAGCCCGCCCCGAAACGCAAGCCGCGCAAATAGCGCTCAGCCGCGCGCGTTTTCCCGGTCCTGCACTTCGCGCCACAGGATCTTGCCCACCTGCGACTTGGGCAAGGCCTCGACCGCCTCGATGATGCGCGGGACCTTGTAGGCGGCCATGCGTTCGCGCGCCCACCCGGCGAAAGCCTCGGCGTCGAAACTGGCGCGCGCGCCATCCCTGAGCACCAGCAGCGCCTTGACGGTCTCGCCGCGGTAGGCGTCGCTCACGCCGACCACGCAAGCTTCGAGCACGTCGGGATGCGCGTACAAGGCGGACTCGACCTCCGCGGGCCAGACCTTGAAGCCCGACGCATTGATCATGCGTTTCAACCGGTCGGTCATGAAGAAGTAGCCCTCCTCGTCGACGTAGCCGATATCGCCCGAGCGATACCACTCGCGTCCGGCGAGCGTTACCCACGCAGCCGCGGTGTCTTCGGGCCGGTTCCAGTAGCCCTTGAACATCTGCGGCCCGCGCATCACGATCTCGCCCGGTTCGCCCACCGCGCGCGGCACGAGCGTTTCGGGGTCGATCACGCAGGACTCGCTGTCGAACCACGTGATGCCCAGGCACTGGCGCTTTGGGCGGTCGGCCGGATTGTTGTGGGTCGTCGCGGCCGCCTCGGTCATGCCGTAGGCCTCGATGTACGGGATGCCCATGCGATCGTTGAGCCGCTTCCAGACCTCGTCGGGCATCCTCGAGCCGCCCGACCCGATGCGCCGCAGGCTCGAGAGATCGCGGCGCGCCAGGTCCGGATCGGCCAGCAGGTCGATCACCGCCGTGGGCGCCATGCTCGCGTGAACGACGCGATAGTGCTCGATGAGTTGCGCCACGAGCCTGCGTTCCCAGCGCGGCACGAGAACGATGCAGGCGCCCGCGTACACAGGCACGTGGATGCTGTGGGTCAGCCCGGACACGTGGTACATCGGCGCCACGCCCAGGCAGGGGTCGCCGGCCGTGATGCCGTGCCAGAGCGCGAGGCCCGCCACGTTGTGCATGAAAGTCGCACTCGTATGCATGCAGCCCTTGGGCAGGCCGGTCGACCCGGAGGTGTAGGGCAGCAGGCACAGGTCCTCCGGCGTCGCCTGCGGCGCGCGCGGCGCGTGCCCCGCATCGATGGCATCGCGCCAGGGCACGCAGCCTGCCACGGCCACGCGAGACGAGCGCAGCCAGTCGGGCAGGTTGAAGGGCGAGTCCGCCGGAACGTAGTCCGAATACGTGGCGGCGACCACTTGTTCGAGCGCGGTCCCTTTCGCGGCGTCGAGCAATGCGGGCGCGAGTTCCTGCGCGCACACGGCAAACCGGGCGCCGGAGTCCTTGAGATAGTGATGCAATTCGTCCGCCCGGTTCATCGGGCTCACCGGAACCACGACCGCATCGGCGCGCATTGCCCCAAAAGACGCAATCAGCCATTGCGCCGAGTTCTGCATGTAGATGAGCACCCGGTCGCCGCGGGCGATCCCGGCCTGCTGGAGCCAGCCGGCAAACGCATCGGCCTCGGCCGCGAATTCGCGCCACGACAGCGTGCGCCCTAGGCTGTGGATGGCCGGCGCGTCGCCGTAACGCAACGCCGCCACCGAAAGATTGGCCGCAAGGGTGGTACGCGGCACGGTCAGGCTGCGGCGATGGCGCTTGGGCCAGTACCCTTTGAGATCGAGGCTGGAGGGCTTGTCGGAGGGCGCGTTCAACTCAAAGGAGTCCTGTGCGATGGCTGGATCGGCGGCCGGGATGCGAACCTTGCTTGCCGTGCCGCCGCAGGCATTCTATCTTCGCGTCTGACCCGGCCGATGGCAGTTTCGCGCACGAATCGGGACCACCGAACAAGAGGAGTGAACCATGCTGAAGATCTACGGGCAACCGAAGTCGCGCGCGTTTCGCGTGCTGTGGCTGGCGAAGGAAGCCGGCATCCCCTACGAGCACATTCCGGTCAGCATCATGGTCGATAACGCAGGGTGCAAGGAGCCGTGGTATCTCGAGCTCAACCCAAATGCGCGCGTGCCGACCATCGACGATGACGGGTTCGTGATGTGGGAATCGGCTGCCATCAATCTCTACCTCGCCGAAAAATTCAAGGCGTCGATCTTTCCCACAACGCTACAGGGCCGGGGCCGCATGCTCCAGTGGGCGTTCTTTACCGCCAACGACGTCGAGCCGCCGATGATCGCGATGTTCCAGAACCGCGTGCTGTTCCCGCCCGAGAAAAGGAATGCCGCGTTGGCCGACGCCTCGGAAGCGACGCTGCTCACCAAGCTGAAGATCCTCGAAGCGCATTTGTCGAAGAACAAATACTTCGGCGGGAACCAATGGGACATGGCCGACTTCATGGTGGCGAGCGTGGTCTACACGCTGACCGCGATCAAGTACGACCTGTCGAAGTTCCCGAAATTCGGCGCGTGGCTCACCGAGAGCATCGAGCGCCCGGCGGCGAAGGAAGCGCGCAAGCTTCGCGAGTAGTCTTTGGCCGTCAAGCCTATCTCCGCCACCATCGCGCTGCTTCGCTCGCGCGACTGGCAGGCCGCGCACGAAATCGCCCAGGACAGCAAGGAACCCCTTGCCGCCTGGGCGCACGGCATCGTGCATCTGATCGAAGGCGACGAGTCGAACGCGCGGTATTGGTACGAGAAGGCGAAGCGGCCGTTTCCGGGGATGGACGGGGTGGATGCGGAAATCGCGGCGCTCGAGTCAACCCTGAAGAAGAGCTGAAAGACGCTGTACGGGCACAAGGTCACCGTGTTCAGGCTGGTCGAGAAGCCTTAGCGGGACCGCGGCCTCGCGCCCGAGTATCATTCGGAATCGACGCAGCCCAGGGGATGTGAATGTCGACCTCGCTCGAGATTGTTGAAGCCCAAGCGCTGAACCTCTCACCCGAAGAGCGTGCACTTCTTGCCGACCGCTTGATCACCAGCCTTTTCGAAGACCACGAAATCGAGAACGCGTGGGCGGTCGAGGTGGAGCGTCGAATTGCGGACCTTGAAAGCGGCCGCGCCAAGCCCATGTCCGCAACCGAATCCATCGCCCGGGCGCGCGCCGCGATTAAATGATCGCTTCGGTCAGCCCCGAAGCCGATCGGGAACTGTCTGAAGGCGCAATCTTCTATGCACGTGAAGCCAGCGCCGAAGTTGGTCTCGCCTTCATTTTGGAATACGAAAGGGCGCTCGAACTCCTCTGCAGCAATCCTCGACTGGGCGCAATCTGGCGGAATCAAAGGCGACGCTTTCCTTTGCGAAAATTTCCGTACAGCATCATTTACTACATTGCTGGCGAAGACTTGAGGGTGATTGCCCTCGCGCATCACAGGCGCAAGCCAACCTATTGGAGTGGCCGGAAGTAACGGCAGCGATCCGCACGACCATGAACCCCCTGCGCCTCACCGCCGCCCGCCGCATCAACCTTGGCAAGCGTGCCGGCGTAGCTTCCGGGCTGCTGGGGATCCTGTGCATCCTCGCCGAGTTCTGTTTCCTGTTGCCGGACCTGCTGGTCACGCGCGACGCGCTGCCGATGTATGCGGCCAACATCGGCATCTTTCGCGGCATTCTCGAAGCGGCGATCGTCGCCACCTTCGTATTGGGCTTCTACTCGACGCTGCGGCTGCGTTCCAAGCTGCACGGTTTGTCCGGCATTGCGCTCGGCTCGATCGCGCTGCTGATGGGCGGCGCCGAGGCGCAGGCGATCGACATCGGCCCGCGCGCTTTCGCGGCGGGCCTGGACTACTTCGTGCTCGAGCTGCTGGTGCTCGGCCTGGTGTTCATCCCGCTGGAACAACTCTTCGCCCTGCACCGGCAGCGCATCTTCCGGCGCGGCTGGCAGACCGACCTCAAGCACTTCTTCGTCAGCCATGCATTCGTGCAACTGCTGTCCTTCGCCAGCATGATTCCCGCGCAGGCCGCCTTCGCATGGGCGCTGCAGCTGGATTTCCAGAAGCACATAGCCGCGCAGCCGCTCGCACTTCAGTTCGTCGAAATCCTGTTGGCGGTCGATTTCATGACCTACTGGGTGCACCGCACTTTCCACAAGGTGCCGCTGCTCTGGAATTTCCACGCGATCCATCATTCGAGCCGCGAGATGGACTGGCTCGCGGGCTCGCGCATGCACATCGTGGATGTGCTGGTGACGCGCTCTGCGGCGTTCATCCCGGTTTTCGTGCTCGGCTTCGCGCCTGCGGCGTTGTATGCCTACCTCGTATTCGTGTCTTTCCACGCGGTCTACATCCACGCCAACGTGCGCTGGCGCTGGCCGGGCCTGCGCTGGGTGATTGCGATGCCGGAGTTCCACCACTGGCACCACACTTCAGATGAAGAAGGGCTGGACAAGAACTTTGCCGGCTTCCTGCCGATGTGGGACCTGGTCTTCGGCACCGCGCACCAGCCTGCGCACTGGCCTCGGAACTATGGGACGGTCAAGTTCCAGCCGCCGGAGACGTGGACGGGACAGTTGATGTACCCGTTCCGCAGGCACGGGGAGCAGACGCCGTATGGGTGAACGGGCGAATCGATACGCCTCGCTTCACCGCCTCGCCGAGACGATTGCGATTTGCTTGTTTGTCGTGCTTTCAATCGGGTGCGCCTGGCGGTTGGCGGGCGCCGCGCCGGCCTGGGCTTTTGCCTTTGCGGCGCTCGCTGCGTGGCTCGCGACCGATTTCTTCAGCGGGCTGGTGCACTGGGCCGGCGACACCTGGGGCAATGGGGAAACGCCTTATGTCGGCGCCTGGTACATCCGCCCTTTTCGCGAACACCACGATGATCCGCGCGCGATGACGAAGCACGATTTCGTCGAGACGAACGGTTCGAGCGCAATTGCCGGATTGCCTCTTCTGGTGGTCGCCCTGGCCGCGCCGGTTGACGGCCCATTGCACGCATCGATGGCAGCATTCTTGTTCTTCCTTGCCCTTGGCGGCCTGGTCGCCAATCAATGCCACAAATGGGCGCACATGAAGGATGCTGAGTGCCCGCCCCTGGTTCGGCTTGCGCAACGCGCCCGCCTGATCCTCCCGCCCGAAACCCATCGTCGCCATCACGCGCGGCCGCATGACTCGTACTACTGCACGGCAAACGGGTGGACGAATCTGCCATTGGAGAGGGTGGGGCTTTTTCGCGGGACTGAGCGGGTGATTGGGTGGCTGGGACAAGCTGAGCCGCGGCGGGATCCCTGAGAAGTAGGCCGCTACGATTCGACTCTGTTGGCGAAAGTCGGATCATGTTTCGAGGCGGCCTAGCAGCTTTGGCCCTGACGGCGGCGTATCGCCGCCTCGACGTTGGGCATTGTGAGTCGGTTTGCGCGACAATTGACGAAATCCCTATCGCGAGGCACCCATGGATCTAACCGCCGTTCTCACTCCCGCAGAAGAAGGTGGCTACATTGCCCTGAATCCTGAAACAGGCACCACGACACAAGGTGAAACCGTAGAACAGGCGGTCGCAAATCTGAAGGAGGCTACAGCCCTGTATTTGACCGAATTCCCTCTTCCGAATTCTGGTCATCCTGTAGTTACCATGTTCACGCTACCAGCGCATGCCTAAACTGCCGCGCATATCTGGTGCGGCAATAGTAAAAGCGCTCGAGCGGCTGGGTTTTGTAAGAGTCCGCCAAAGCGGGAGCCACGTAGTCATGCGGCGCGGGGTAAATGGTTGCGTAGTACCAATGCATGATGAAGTCAAAGTGGGAACCCTGGCGGGCATTTTGCGTCAGGCCGATGTATCGACGGAAGAATTCATCAATGCGTGCTGAGGTTGAGCGAGAGCAATCATCTTCGCCTGCCCGCCGCAGACGAACACGTTAAGCGCCCAAGAGCGTCGCGCCTGGCGCCAAGATCGATGAGTCTTCCGAACTCGCAGCGCGCGGTGATTGACCAGAACCGTCCGGACGTTCGGCCGAGATTCAGACCGTCTGGATTATTCGCTTAAACGAAGACGTTCCCCGATTTGTCACCGCCTACCCGAGGTGATCAATGTTCAAGCTTCTCGACACCGTCGTCCTGAATCGTGATGTCCCGGAGTTGGGCCTTCGCACAGGTGATCTGGGTGCGATCGTGGAAGTCCACGAGCCCGATCATTTCGAAGTCGAGTTCGTCGCGGCGTCGGGCCGCACAAAAGCAATTGTCACCCTGTCCTCCGCTGATCTACGGCATGTGAGTGATCAGGATTTGGTTGCCGTTCGGTCCCTGCAGCACGCAGTCGGCTGACTCTTGTGCAAAACCGGCGCGCCGGAGGCGGTGCGCCTCCTGGCCTTCATCCGGCACCTGGCGCAGCGCGGTTGCGACTCGGTCGTCCTCGGATGCACCGAACTGCCGCTGGTCATCGACGAGCGCAATTCGCCCTTGCCGGCGCTCGACTCCACCCGGCTGCTGGCCCGGGCGGCGCTTCGCAAGGCGACGAGTGCCGACGCGTAAGCCTTAGTGCCCCCTCCACTCCGGCTTTCTCTTCTCCGCAAACGCACGCGGCCCTTCGACGTAGTCCTCCGACGCCCTCCACGCTTTGACCGTCGGGTAATCCGTCTGCGCGCGTAATGCCGCCTCGACCGACGTCTCCCCCAACCCGCGCATCACAGCCGCCTTTGAAGCCCGCACCGCCATCGGGCTGCATTCGAGGATCGCCGCCGCCCATTTGCGTGCCGCAGCCAGCAACTCGCCCTGCGGCACGACTTCATTGACGATCCCCAGCGCCAGCGCTTCCTTCGCATCGACGCGCCGGCCGGTGAGGATGATGCCCATGGCCGGCTTGAGACCGATCTGGCGCGGCAGGCGATGGACTCCGCCCGCAAAGGCGGTCAACCCGACACGAGGTTCCGGCAACGCGAAGACGGCATTCTCGGCGGCCACGACGATGTCGCACGCGAGTGCAATCTCGAACCCGCCGCCCATCGCGACGCCGTTCACCGCCGCGATGACCGGCTTATCGAGATCGAAGCGCGCAGTCAGCCCGGCAAAGCCCGTGGAGGGGCGCTCGTTCGATGCGCCCTTCGCGATGTTCTTCAGGTCGCTGCCGGCGCAGAAGGCCCTGGGTCCGACCCCGGTGATGATCGCCACCCACTGTTCCGGGTCTGCCGCGAACTCATCGAAGATCCCCGCAAGCTCGAAGTGCGCCGGCGGATGCAGCGCGTTCATCACTTCGGGACGGTTCACGGTCACGAGGGTCAACGGCCCTTCGCGGGTGACGGTGCAGAATTCGAGAGCCATGGGGTCCCCTCAATCGCCCTTGATGTTGGCTTCGCGGATCAGCTTGCCCCATTTCTGGTAGTCGGCTTCGATCCTTTCGCGCAGCAAGGAGGGATCTCCACCGATCGCCTCGTAGCCCAGGGTCCCGAACCGCTCCCGCACTTCCGGAACCGCGAGCACCTTGGCGATCTCCGCGTTCACGCGGGTGATCACGGGCTTGGGCGTGCCCAGGGGCGCGAGGATTCCGAGCCAGACGCCGATCGTAAAATTCGGCAACCCGGACTCGGCCATGGTGGGTACGCCGGCCATTCCCGCGAAGCGGTTAGGCGTCGTGACCGCGATGGCGCGCAGCTTGCCGGCCTTGACGTGCTGCTCCACCGGGCCGACCGAACTGAACACCATGTTCACCTGGCCGCCGACGAGATCGGTAACTACCTGCGCCTGCCCCTTGTAAGGCACATGGACGATGTCGATCTTCGCTTCGGTCTTGAGCAGCTCGCTTGCAAGGTGCCCGGAGGATCCGTTGCCGTTGGAACCGACCGTCATCTGGCCGGGCTTCGACCTCGCCAGCGCGAGAAGTTCCTGCAGGTTCTTCGCCGGCACCGAGGGATGCACCACCAGCACCAGCGGCACGTTCGCGATCAGGACGACCGGCTCGAAATCCTTGATCGGGTTGTACGGGACCTTCTGCAGGTGCGGAATGATCGTGTACGGCGCGTCCGACCCGAACACGAGGTTGTAGCCGTCGGGCGCCGCCTTAGCGCCGACTTCGGTGCCGATCACCCCGCCCGCGCCGCCGCGATAGTCGTTCACCAGCGGCTGCCCGAGCGCCGCAGTCAGGCGATCGAGAATGATGCGCATGGTGATGTCGCCGGAGCCGCCGGGGTTGTAGGGCATGATCAGCCGGATCGGCTTGGTCGGGCTCCACTGCGCCAATGCGCCAGCACTGCCGGCCATCGAGGACACCAGGCCAAGGGCCAGGATCGCGTTCTTCAGAATTTTCATCGTCGCTCCTTTGGGGGTTCAGTAGCCGTCTATTGTTCTTTTGCGGCCGGTGCGCGGTTGCGGCTTCCAGGTCGCGAGGGTGCCGCAAAGTATCGCCCTCGTGTCGGCGGGATCGATCACGTCGTCGACCAGGAACCTTTGCGCGATCTCCAGGGCTGTGTTCGAGGACTTGAGCTCCGCCGTGAGTTCGGCGTGCATCGCTTGCCGCTCTTCCTTGCCCTCGATTGCCTCGAGCCGCTTGCGGTGGATGATGTTCACCGCCCCCTCGAGCCCCATGCCACCGAACTCGCCGCCCGGCCACGAGACGATGACGCGCGGCTCGAGCGCAAGCGAGCCCATGATGTAGTGGCCCAGCCCGTAGGCTTTGCGCAGCACGACGGACATCAACAACGTCGTGGCATTCGACAACGCGCCCAGGAGGCGCGCGCTCTCGCGGATCAGGCCGGTCTTCTCGGCTTCGGGCCCGACCATCACGCCCGGGGTGTCGCAAAGCATCAGCAAAGGGATGTCGTACGCATCGCAGAGTTGCACGAAGCGGGCCGCCTTCCTCGAAGCGTCTGCGTCGATCGCCCCTGCGCGCACGCTCGGTTGATTGGCGACCACGCCTATGGTTTGGCCGTTCATCCTCGCGAGGCAGGTCACCATCGAACGCCCCCACTGCCCCCGGATCTCGAACGCGCTCCCGGTGTCGCAAAGGGTATCGATGACCTTGCGCACGTCGTAGGCGAGGCGCGGATTGTCCGGGACGAGCCCGCGCAGGAGCGCCTGGTCCGCGGCCTTGGCCGGAAGGACGCTTGCGCGGAAGTACGCAAGATACCTGCGCGCGCTTTCCACCGCGGCGGCTTCGTCATCGACGAGCACATCGATGAGGCCGGTGGCGACATGCACCTGGGCCGGCCCGATCTCCTCCGGCGTGAGCTTGGTCCCAAGGGCCGCCTGCACCAGCGGGGGGCCCGCCAGTCCGATGGTCGCCTTGGAAGTTGCAATCACCAGGTCGCTCATCCCGGCGAGGTTGGCGTGGCCCGCGAACGCGGGGCCGGGCACGATGCCGACGGTCGGCACGAGCCCGGACAGCCGCGCAAATTCGACCAGGCTGGTGCTCGCACCGCGCGCCGCGAGCAGCATGTCCTGCGGCCGGCCGCCGCCGCCTTCAAGCCACAGGACCAGCGGCGCTTTGGCCGCCGCCGCATGCTTCACGATCCGCGAAAGCTTGCGGTGGTTCATCGCGCTCTGCGAGCCGCCGTAGACGGAGTAATCGTAGGCTGCGATGTCGATCGGCGAGCCGTCCTGCGTCGCGGTTCCGGTAATGAGACCGTCCGCGGCACCCTCCATGTCTTTGGTGCCCGGTTGCACCAACCCGCCGTACTCGACGAACGTACCGGGATCGGCCAACGCGGCCACCGCCTGGCGGGCCGTCCATCCGCCCTTGGTGCGCTTTTTCTTCACCTGGTCGGCACGTGCATGGTCGGACAAAGCGGCCTTGGCCTCGAGCACGCGCTTGAGATCGGGGCGTTTGTCGTTCTTCATGGACTCACCTCGAAGCGGGTTCGCTTGAAATGGATTCCTGCACGCTCGCGGTCCCAGGTATCGGCCGTGATGCCTTGCTCGCGCAACCGGTACTTCATGATTTTCTGGCTCGGCGTCCTCGGCAGGTGCGGCACCAGGCGGACGTACCGCGGCACCATGAAGCCCGGCAGCCGGTCGCGCAGGAATTCGAGCAACCCAGCCGGGTCCACGGCCTGCCCGGGCGCCGCTTCGACCACGGCAAGCACATCGTCTTCGCCGTGCTCGCTGGGCACCGCGACCACGGCGTTCTCGAGCACGCCCGGAAAGGCCCGCACCTCGTTCTCCACTTCGAATGCCGAAATGTTTTCCCCGCGGCGCCGGATGGCGTCCTTCAGGCGGTCGATGAAGAAATAGTTGCCGCCCTCGTCCCGCCTGAACCGGTCCCCGGTATGAAACCAGCCATTGCGCCACGCGACGACCGTCGCCTGCGGATCGCCGCGATAAGCGCTGGCAACGGTCCACGGAATATCGGCGCGCACGACCAGTTCGCCCGCCGCGCCATCGCCGACCTCGCAATCGTTGTCATCGACGACGCGCAGTTCGAATCCCTCGCGGGCCCTGCCGCAGGCGCCAGGCAGCCCCGGATTCCTCTCCGAAACGATCGGGCACGCGACTTCGGTCATGTTGAACACGGTGTAGACGTCGACCCCGAACCTTTGCGCGAACTCTTCCGTTTGCGCCGAGATCGGCACCATGATGACGTGGCGCAGCGGATGCTCGCGATCGCGCTTGGAGGCCGGCGCGCCGAGCAGGAAGCTGACCATCGCCCCGAGGAGAGTGAGGTTGGTGATCTCGAAGCGCCGCACCGTGTCCCAGAAATCCTGCGAGCGAAACGAAGTCACCACCGCGACCGACCCGCCGCGCAGGAGCATCCTGTAGGCCAGACCCATCCCGCCGACATGGAACATCGGCAGGTTGAGGAGCGCCCGGTCCTCGCCGGTCAGCGCGACGAAGGCTTTGCTCGAGCAATGGCTGTGCAGGTACGTGATCGGCACCGCCTTGGACGGGCCTGTCGTGCCCGAGGTGAATATCAACGCGTGGACGTCCCAGGGCGCGATGTCCGCAAGCGCCTCGGCGCCAAGGTCCGCCGGCCGATCGAGGAAGTCCGCTCCCAGTACCCGCAGGCCGCACATCTTCGAAGCGGGTTCTCCGGTCACGACCAGCGTTTCCAACTGCGCCGTGGCGACAGCACGCAACCGGTCGACGAGACTCACGTGCGCCACGATGACCTTCGCACCGGCAACCCTGATCGCGTTTTCGAGCAGCGCGCCTCGGTATTCCGTATTCAGCGGCGCGAAGACGGCGCCGAGGTAGTTCGAAGCCAGCATGACGCAAAGACTGTCTTTGCCGTTCGGGAGCCAACTGAGGACACAGTCGCCCCTGGTCACGCCCAGGGCGCGAAGGTTGGCCGCCTTGGTGCGGACTTTCTCGCGCAGCGTTGCGTAGGTCCAGGTCTCGCCGTCTTCGAAGAGCGCAAAGACCTTGCCGGGCCGCTCGAGCGCGTGACGCTCGAGCAAGTCCCTGACCACGCAACTCGCCGGCGTGGGAATCCGCGGTTCGGCGGTCAGCGACATGCGCGCGGGACCTTCGGGTTCATCTTGTGCTGCGACCCCCACTGGAATGGTCGAGAATAGCGCGTGGGGGCGGCGACAATCAACGCATCGACAGGGCGTTTCGCATGATGCGCGCCGCGCACCCGCGACGGAAAACAGGATCAACGGGAGACAACCACATGTTCAAGCACATCCTTGCCGCGGCGCTGGCGGCAGCCGCACTGCAATTCTCCGCCGCCGCACAGGCTCAGCAGTTCCCCTCGAAGCCCCTCAAAATCGTCGTGCCCTTCCCGCCCGGCGGTGCGGCGGACCTCTCCGGCAGGCTCCTGGCCGACCACTTGGCCAAAAGCCTCGGCCAGCCGGTCGTCATCGAGAACAAGCCCGGCGCGAGCACGATCATCGGTGCAGAGGTGGTGTACCGTTCCGCACCCGACGGGCACACGATGCTCATTGTCTTCCCGAGCTTCATCGTGAACCCGCTGCTGCGCTCAAACATGCCCTTTGCGCCGCTCAAGGACTTCGCGCCGGTGGGACAGACGCTCGCGGTGCCGATGGTCATCGCGGCCCACCCTTCGCTGGCGGCCAACAACCTCAAGGAGCTGATCGCCCTGGCGCGCGCCAAACCCGGCGAGCTTTCCTACGGCACGCCGGGCCTGGGCACCACGCACCACGTGATGGGCGAACTGCTCAAGCTCACCGCGAAGATCAACCTCACGCACGCGCCTTTCCAGGGCGGCGGGCCGAGCCTGGCGGCGGTGACCGGCGGGCATATCCAGCTCGTCTATGGCAACGCCAACGAGATCGTGCCCTCGGCGAAGTCGGGCAAGGTGAAGCCCATCGTCGTCACGTCGGCCGAGCGTGTGGACCTGCTGCCGGACACGATGACGATGAAGGAAAGCGGCTTCCCGGAGCTCGAGGCCACCAACTGGAGCGGCATCGTAGTGCCCGCCGCCACTCCGGCAATGGCCATCGCGCGGTTGAACCGCGACCTCAATGCGGCGCTCGCCACGCCTGAGGTGCAGGCCAAGTTCAAGGGCTTCGGCATGATCCCGACGCCGAGCACGCCGGAGCAGTTCGGCGCGTTCCTGCAGAAGGAGTCCGCGCTCTATGCGCGCGTGGTGAAGGAGGCGGGGGTGAAGGCGGAGTAGGTGAAAGGATGATCCGGCGACAAGCTTCGCAGAAGAGTTTCGAGGACACTGCGTCATCCGGGAGCGGGCACTGGCGTTAAGGGGTCATCAGGCAGGCCTCAATGACCGCGTATTGAAACCCGGATGGAAAAGTACAAATTCATGGAGTACTTCGAGAGCCAGGTCCTTCGCAAACGGGCGTACTTGGAGAAGGAGTGGTGCATTCGTGTGCTGGACCGCCCCATCAGGTCGGAACCGCAGGAAGGCAATCGTTTTCGCTATTGGGGTGCGATAGCCGAACTCGAAGGTCGATACTTGAGGGTCGTGACACTTGAAGATAGAGTAACCATCCACAACGCATTTCCCGACCGAAGGTTCAAGCCATGAAGCTGAACTATCATCCCGACACCGACTCGCTCTATATCGATCTCTCCGAGCGGGTCAGCGTCGAAAGCCGCGAGATTTCGGCCGGAGTCGTGCTCGACTACGACGCGGAGGGTAACCTGGTGGGCATCGACATCGACAACGCCAGCGTCAAAGTCCAGCTCAAGGACCTGACCCTGAGCAAGCTTCCGTCCAAGGTGCATTCGGTTATCGCTTGATCGACCGCAACCGGCGGCTGATTCCCCCGGCCGCAGCGCCCCTAGTTCCCGGCCGTGATCTTGTTCTCGCGGACCACCTTGCCCCAGCGCTCGACCTCGTTTGCAACGAACTTGGCGAGCTCGGGCGGCTGCGAGAGCGACATCACAACGCCCTGGCTCACGAGCTTCTCGTTCACGCCGGGATTCTTCAGCGCGTTGGCGAACTCGGCGTTCATGCGCGCGACGATCGCCGCGGGCGTCTTCGCCGGCGCAAACACGCCCCACCACGCTTCCGCATCCAGGCCGGGCATCCCGGACTCGGAGGCCGTCGGCACATCGGGCAGGTTCGGGAAACGCTTCGCGGAAGTCACCGCCAGCGCGCGCAGCTTGCCCGACTGGATGTGCGGCGCAAACAGCGCGACCGTCGCGATCGACACCGGCACGTGGCCTGCCACCGAGTCGGTGGTCAGCGGGCCGCCGCCCTTGTACGGCACATGGGTCATCGTGAATCCGTTCTGCTTGCCGCCCATCGTGACAACGAGGTGCGCGAGGCTACCCGAGCCGATCGTGCCGTAACCCACGGAGTCCGGCTTCGCCTTGGCCGCGGCCAGCACGTCGCCAAGCGTCCTGTACGCCGTCGACGGATGTGTAGTGAAAACCATCGGCGACTTGCCCACCAGCATGACGGGCGCGAGGTCGTTGAGCGTATCGAACTGCATGTTCGGGATCAGGCTCGGGTTCACGCCGTGCGTGTCGAACACGACGGCGAAGGTGGTGCCGTCGGGCGGCGACTTCGCCACCACGGCGGTGCCGATCGCGCCCGAAGCGCCGGCGCGATTCTCGACCAGCACCTGCACGCCCAGCGCCTGCTGGAGGTGGGGTTGCACATGGCGCGCTATCTGGTCTGTGGTGCCGCCTGGCGGGAACGGCACGACCAGCCGGATGGGCTGCGAGGGCCAGGCCTGGGCCTGCGCAGCGAGCGGCGCCGCGATCGAACAAGCTGCGGCCAGCGCAGCAAGGACTGTCTTAGTTTTCATGTTGGACTCCTCCTGGGAGGGCGCGATTCTACCTGTGGCCCGCGATCGGCTGAAATCGCCATTCGCAATGGAACAGGTTTTGGCAGCATTTCGGCTGGAAAGCCAATAACCATGCGGGGGTACGGTAAAAGATGGCAGCATTGACCTGCCCGGTCAGGGCGGCCGCCCCGCCATGAACCGGGGCGCCATCTGGCGCAGGCGATCGTCGCTCATGCGCCCGCTGCGGGTCATGTAGTCGTAGGCGAGCGGCCACGGCGCAAGCTTCATCTTTTCCGGGAAGCGCTCGTACCAGTAGGACGAAAGGTTGGCCGCCGCGTGCAGCTTGTCGGCCACAGGGCGGCGCTCGGTCTCGAACGCCGCAAGCGCAGCGGGTACGTCGTCGCCCGCCTGCCCGAATGCGCGGTCCAGTGCGATGGCGTCCTCGAACGCCGTGCGTGTGCCTGAGCCGATCGAGAAGTGCATCGTGCGCAGTGCATCGCCGATCAGCACCGCCGGTGTCCCGTTCTCTGTGCGTGCAACCCAGTTGCGGTTCGACAAGAGCGGGAACTGGCGCCACACCGACTTGTTGGAAACCAGCCGATGGCCATCGAGGTCCGGTGCGAAGACCTTCTCGCAGTAGGCGCGCGAGGCGCCGTCATCGAGCTTGTCGAGGCCGGCACGCCGCCACGTGGCCGCATCGCATTCGAGGAGGAAAGTGCTCATGTCCGGCGAATAGCGGTAGTGGTGCGCGACGAAAGCGCCATGCTCGTTCTCGCGGAACGTGAGCGTCAGGCACTCGAACACCTGTGAGGTGCCGTACCACGCGAAACGGTTTTCCAGCCATTCGATCTTCGGCTCGAATTGCGCCTCGAGGCTGCGGCGCACGAGCGAATTCAATCCGTCCGCACCTACCACGAGGTCCGGCGCGCCGAGTTCCGCCAGCGACGTCACTGCCCGCGAAAATTCGACTCTGACACCACTTTTGTTGCACAGGTGCTGGAGGAAACGATTCAGGGAGAGGCGCTGGATCGAGGAGAAGCCGTTACCGTCGATATCGACTTTTTCGTCGCGGTGGACGATGCGCTGCATTGGCCAGGCTTCCATGCGGCCGGTGAGCTGGGCGTGCAGGTCGGGCGCATCGCGCTCGAGGAAAGCGAGGGCTCCCTGCGAGAACACCACGCCGAAGCCGAAGGTCGCGTCGGCCGGGTTCTGCTCGAAGACCCGCACTTCCCACGCGGGATTGCGCCGCTTGGCCAGCAGCGCAAAGAGGAGGCCGGCGGGACCGGCGCCGAGGACCGCGATGTTCACTCGACCTGGATCTTCGCCGCGTCGATGACGCGATTCCATTTTTCGGTTTCGGCGGCGATGAACCTGGCGGCTTC
>CANKMT010000018.1 GCA_947482825.1 Betaproteobacteria bacterium
AACTTCTTCGCCATTGCGTAGGACATCCACGCGGCCATGTCGGCGCCGGAACCGGGCTGGATGCCGATGATCGTGCCCAGCGCACTGCCGCGCACCAGCGGCCAGGGGTATTTCTTCAGCAGCGCCCACATGCCTTTGAACACGTTGCCGATCTTTTCCGCGGCCATCCTCGGCGGCGGCGCGGTATCGACCATGTAGCGCATCAGTTCGGACACCGCGAACATGCCGACCATCATCGGGATCAGGTCCACGCCGCTCAACAGCTCGTTGATGCCGAAGGTGAAGCGGGGGTGGGCTCCCGGGTTTTCCAGGCCGATGCAGGCGACCAGCAGGCCGAGGATCAGCGAGACCGATGCCTTGAGGATGCTTGCGTTACCGATGAACACCGCGCCCGCCAAGCCGAGCACCACGAGCCAGAAATACTCGAAAGAGGAAAACTTGAGCGCGATCTCGGCCAGGCCCGGCGAGAACATCACCATCACGATCGTGCCGAACAAGCCGCCGATGGCCGAGAAGACGAGGCCCGCGCCGAGCGCGACTTCGGCCTGTCCCTTGAGCGTCATTGCATAGGCTTCGTCGGTGTAGGCGGCGGAGGCTGGCGTGCCGGGGATGCGCAGCAGCGCGCCGGGGATGTCGCCGGAGAAGATCGCCATGGCGGTGGCCGTGACGATGGCGGCGACCGCGGGCACCGGCGGCATGAAGAAGGTGATCGGCACCAGCAGCGCGGTGGCCATCGTCGCGGTGAGACCTGGGATACAGCCGACGAAAAGACCGAACAGCGCGGAGCACAGGATGACGAGCAGCACATACGGGTCGAACACCAGCCAGAACGCCTGCGAGAGCACGGCCCAGGTCATGGCTTCACCAGGCCACGGGCAGCAGAACGCCCCACGGCAGAGGGACGCGGAGCCCCTTGTAGAAGATGAGGTGGATCACGAGCGTTGCAATCGACGCGATCGGCAGGATCAGCGCCGGGCGCACGCGCAGCTTCCAGAACAGCGCACCGAGCAGGATGATCCCGCAGGGGATGAAGCCGAGCTTGTCGGCGAGCAGGATGTAGAAGAGCAGCCCGACGACAGTCAGCACGAAATTGCCGGCGTGCCATGGGGACGTCAGCCAGTCGCCCGGGATGATCCACCCGACGCGCTGCGGGCTCAGGTGCTTGCGCAGCCCGTTGAAGATCAGGATCACCGCGCACACCGCCAGCAAGCCGGCCAGCAGGCCGGGAAATGCCGACGGGCCGATGCTCTGGCCCGGGATCCGGGGGAACGACTGGATGTTCACCAGGATCGCGATCGCGAGCGCCAGCAGCGCACCGCCGCTGATCGCGTCGTTGAATTTCATCGGGACCGCGACCCGGTGAGGTGGTTACTTCGCCAGCCCGACCGATTTCATCGTCGCGCCGAGGTCGGCGTCCGACTTCGCCATGAACTTTTCGAAGTCCGCGCCCGCTGCCCAGATCACGCCGAAGCCGCGCTGCGCCATGAAGTCCTTGTACTCCTTGCCGTCGTAGACCTTTTTGAGCGCCGCGCCGAGCGGGCCCTGGACGTCCTTGGGCAGGTTCTTCGGCGCGACGATGCCGCGCCATGCGCCCAGTTGCCAGTCGCTGCCGGTGGCCGCCTTGAGCGTCGGGACATTGGGGTAGAGCGCGGCAGGTTGGGTGGCCATGATCGCGAGGCTCCTGACCTTGCCCGCGTCGATCAGCGAGCGTGCCTCGGGCAGCGAGCAGGGCGCGAACTCGACGCCGCCCGCGACCAGGTCCTGCAGTCCGGGCGCGGCGCCGTTCGAAGGCACCCAGGGCACCGAGGCCGGATCGAGTTTCAGGTCCTTCAGCATGCCGGCGATGGCGAGGTGCCAGATTCCACCCTGGCCGGTGCCCGAGGCCTTGAACTTGCCCGGGTTGGCCTTGATCGCGGCCAGCACGTCGTTCATGTTCTTGTAAGGCGAATCGGCGCGCACCTGGAAACCGGCCGGGTCGAGGTTGACCAGCGCAATCGGCGTGTACGAGCTGTACTTGAGGTCGGTCAGTCCCTGCCAGTGCATCATCGCAATTTCCACGGTGGCCAGGCCGATCGTGTAGCCGTCGGGCGGCGCGGTGGCGATCGCACTGTGGCCGACCACGCCGTTGCCGCCAGTGCGGTTGACGACGTTGATCGGCTGCTTGAGCTCGCGCTCCAGCAGGCTGGCGATGATGCGGGCGGTGGCGTCCGTGCCGCCGCCTGCGCCCCAGGGCACGATCAGCGTGACCGGGCGCTCGGGCCAGGCCGCGGTCGCGGATTGGATTGCGAGCATTGCTGAAGCAGCGAGCGAGCAGCGCAGGGCGCGCTTGAATAGTCCGGGCATTGGGTTCTCCTCAGGGAATTGAGCGGGACGCGTCTTGTGGCGCGCCTAATTAACCATCCTGTTACTTCCACGGTCACAACTTAAGCCAAGCGCACAATAAACCATGAAGGCCGGGGAACTCAATCCCGGGCGGGTACACCCGCGAAGGCTCAGTACGAAATCGCGCGCCCCGAGCCGCCGTCGACCGCGATGGCCTGGCCGGTGATCGCCGAGGCGGCCTCCGAACACAGGAACAGCACCAGATTGGCGAGGTCTTCCGGCTGGATGAAGCGCCCGATCGGGATTTCCTTGAGGCGCAACTCGGTTACTTGCGCGAGCGTCAGCTTGTCGAGTTCGGCCCAGCGCTTGAGCAAGCCTTCGAGGCGTGGCGTCCACGTGTATCCCGGGTGGATCGTATTCACCGTGATTCCATCCTTGCCGACCTGCTCGGCCAGGTGCTTGGTGAAATTGGTCACCGCTGCATTCACCGCGCCGTTGGTGATCCGGTACTCGGTCACGATGCGCGCCGACATGCCGGCCACATTGACGATGCGCCCGCCGCCGGCCTTCTTCATGTGGGGCAGCACCTCGCGCGCGCAGCGCACGTAGCCCATGAGCTTGACGTCGAGGTGATGCTTCCATTCCTCATCCGACAACGCAGCAAAGCTCGCCTGGGTGGAACTGACCGCGTTGTTGAGGAGGATGTCGATGCGGCCGAAGCGCGTGGCGGCAGAATCCACGAAACGGCGAATGTCTTCGGGCCGCAAAACGTCGGCCGTCACGGCGAGCACGTCCGCGCCTTGGGCGCGAAGCTCGGTCGCCGCGACGGTGAGTTCCGCCTCACCCCGGGCGCAGATCGCGAGCTTGACGCCTTCCTTTGCAAGCGCGCCCGCGGCGGTGCGGCCGATGCCTTTGCTGCCGCCGGTGACGAGCGCGACGCGGCCCTTCAGTCCCAGGTCCATCAGTGGATCTCGAGGCTGAGCAACTGCGTGCGGTGCAGGATACGCCGCACGCTCGGATCGAAGGCATCGCGCCGGTGCATCACGCAGCGGTTGTCCCACATGACGACATCGCCTTGCCGCCACTTGTGCGCGAAGGCGAATTCGTCACGGGTGGCATGCGCCCACAGCTCGTCGAGCAGGGCCTCGCTTTCGGCCAGCGACAGGCCCTCGATGTACCCGTGCTGGCGGCGGCCGAGGTAGAGCGCCTTGCGGTGCGTGCCCGGGTGCTCGATCACGAGGGGGTGCATCGTGCCGGGGGCACGTGTCACGTCCGTGACGTTCTCGTAGCCCTGGCGCAGCGTGCCGGCGCTCGTATAGCTCGACGTATGGTTCGAGCGCAGCCCCTTGATGCGTTCCTTGAGGGCGGCGGGCAGCTTTTCGTACGCAAGGTACATGTTGTTGAACCAGGTGTCGGCGCCGTCCGGCGGCACTTCAATCCCGTACAGGATGCTCGCCGGCGGCGGTGTCGCAAGGTAGGTCATGTCGCTGTGCCACGAAAGTTCGCCATCGCCAAGCGAGCCGAGCGGCAGGCCGCCTTCGACAACGTTGGAGACCACGGTCACCTCGGGCAGCCGGGGCACATGGACAACGCCCACCGCTTTTTCGGCGACCGGCGCTTTTTCCAGCCGGCCGAACCGGCGGCTGAACGCCACGAGGCCCGCGTCGTCGAGCGACTGGCCGCGAAACACTAGCACCAGATGCTCGAGCCACGCCTTGCCGATCGCGGCGAGCGTTTCGGCCTCCAGCGGCCTGGCCACTTCCACGCCTTCGATTTCTGCGCCCAGCGGTCCGTGGGTGCGTGCAACCCTGATGGCCATGAGGCCTCTCCTTAGGGGATCAGCTTGAGCTGTTTGAGGATCGCGGTGTCGCCACGCGCCTGCTCGGCCAGCATCTCGGCCATCGCCGCGCGGGTCATCGTGCCCTCCAGGGTGGCGCTGTCCTTGAGATAGGCCTGGAAGCGCGCCGACTTCACGCCGGTGCGCACAAACCCGTGGTTGCGCTCGAGGATAGCCTCGGGCGTGCCTTTTTTCATGATCATGCCGCGCCAGTGGTAGCGCACGAGGTCGATGCCGCGCTCCTTGAACGTCGGCACTTCCGGGAACAGGTCGACACGCGCCTCGCCGGAGTGCGCCAGAACGACCATTTTCTCCTTGAACGAAGGATAGACGCTGATGTTGCTCATCGCGGCTTCCATGTGGTTGCCCAGCACCGCGGTGATCGCTTTGGCCCCGCTGTCGTAGGGAATCCAGGTGAAGGTCGATTTTTCGCGTGCCGCGATCTGCATAAGCACGATCTGGAACGGGCCGCCGATCGCGAAGCCGCCGACCCGAACGGCATCCGGGCGGGCACGCATGTCGTTCAGAAGCGCTTTCAAGTCGGGGTAGCGCTGCGGCATCGCATAGAGCGCAAACGGATCGAGCTGGATGCGGTACAGCGGCTCGAAGTCGGTCCACTCGTGCAGATGGCCGGGCATCTGCAGGATCGAGGTGAGGCCGGTGCCGTCGGACATGATCGTCGCGCCGTCGGCCGGCGCCTGCTTGAGCGCACTCATGGCGATCTGGCCGGAGGCGCCCGGTCGCGGCTCGACGATCACCGGCCGGCCGACGGCCTTGGTCATCTCATCGGCAAGGATGCGCAGCATCACGTCCTGCGGCGCGCCCGCGTTGGAGCCGTGAAGGATGCGGATGGTGTCCTGTTGGGCCGCCGCCGGCAGGGCGGCGCCGATCGAAAGCGCCACCGAAGCCTGAATGATCAGCCGGGCAATGCGTTGGCAGGGCATGGTTTGTTTCCTCGGTAGGCAGCGACAAGAAAATCATGGCACCAGCCGGCACGCCGCGCAATGGCGAACCGGGGTTGCACGACTGTGCGAAACACCTCAATCTTCACGCCCTGGAGGACAGATGACCAAACCCGCGCACGCGATCGACCCTGCAGCCGCAAAGCAGGCCATCTTCGAGTACTGCAAGAAGCGGGGTGCGCTTGCGGTCGGGGTCGCCGACCTTGCCGCGCTCGAAAGAATCGCGCCGCCCGGCCATCGGCCGAGCGACCTCATGCCGCGCGTGAAGTCGGTGATCTCGCTGGGCGTCGGCGGACAGACGCAGGGCACCTGGCAGATGCCGGCCAAGGCCATGGCCTATTCGGGTTCGACCGAGGTGCGCGCATACAAGGTGGCTTACGGGTGCTCTTTCTTCATCGAGCAGAAATTCGGCGTGCCTTCGATCTACGTGCCGCCGGATATCGATCCTGAAGGCGGGCCGCGCGTGCCGTTCCAGAGCCTGAAACTGCATGCCGAGCTCGCCGGCATCGGCGCGCGGTCGCTCGCGGGCGATATCCTGCTGCATCCGGAATTCGGCTTCATGTACTACGCGTCGGTGTTCACCGAGATGGAACTCGAGCCCGACGCGCCGATGGCGGAGAACCCGTGCCCGGCGCCTTCGTGCGTGAGCATGTACCGCTCGATCGGCCGGACCCCTTGCATGAAATTCTGCCCGGCGCAGTGCCTGGACGGCGAGATCGACGAGCAGGGCCGCCAGAAGGTCATGCGCTACGACATGGCCAAGTGCGCCGAATTCACCCAAGAGTACGAAGCGGTGCCCAAGATCCTGGCCGAGGCGGTCAAGGACGAAGTGCGCACGCACGGCGCCGAGGGGCTCATGGATCCGGACCGCAAGATGCTCTGGTACAAGGTTTCGGCCGGCTCCGGCGCGTGGTTCGCGCAGTGCTTCGAGTGCATGCGCGTCTGCCCGATCGCGACCAAGGCGCCGGCCTCCGACCCCATCGTGCGAACGGACGCGATGCGCGGCGCTGCGGGCGTCAAGGGCGGTTGAGATGGCGCGCGGACTGACACGCGAGCAGCTTGGCATTACCGAGGCGATGATCGACACCTATGGCGAGTCGATCTTCCGCATGAGCCATAACCTGCAGGTGCGGGAAGGTGACCCGGTGCGCAAGCTCGACTGGAAGGACATCGACCGCCAGCGCGAGGCGATGGGACTTGCGGACGGACAGATCGCCGAGCGGCTCGGCCTCGCGCGCGAGCAGGTCATGTTCATCCGCAACACCGAAGAGGGCCGCCGGTTCCAGGTCGGGCAGCAGGCCTACCTGATGGACCTCGGCGGTGGCAAGCGCTTCCGGCCCGAGCGCGTGGTGCCTTTCGGGCAGCGGTTCCGTTACAGCGATGACGCGCTAGCCTTGCGCTCGGCGCTGCGTTTCGACGGCCAGCGCGTTGCGCATTTCATTGCGCAGGGCTGGTGGCGCGACGACACGCTGCCCAAGTGGCTGGCCCGCCATGGCGCCGAGCGCCCGGATGCGGTGGCCGTCGTGCACGCAGGCGAGACGCTTTCGTGGTCCGGGCTATCGTCGAGGGTTGCGGCCTTCGCTTCCGGCCTGAGCCAGGCCGGCGTGGTGGCGGGCGAAGTGGTTGCCGTTCAACTGCCGAACATCCCCGAATTCATCGTCGCCTACCTTGCCATCGCGCGCCTTGGCGCGGTGATGACGACGATCCACATGCCTTACCGCGGCAGCGAGTTCGAAACCCTGCTGCGCCACAGCCGCGCGAAAGCCATCGTGTGCCTGGGCGCGGCCAAGGACTGGTCGCCGGCCGCCGCGGCGGTGGGTTTGCGTGAAACGATCGCGACGCTGAAGACCGTGATTGCGCTCGGCCAGCCGGTCCCGGGGGCCACTGCGTTCGCCGAAATCCAGGCCGCGCCGGCCGCCGCGATCCGCGACCTCCCCGGGCCTGCGGCGGGCGATCCGTTCCTCTTGCTCTACACCTCGGGCACGACGGCGTCGCCCAAGGCCGTGCCCCACAGCTATCACACGCTGCTGTCGAACGCGCGCCTCGGAGTGCCCGAGCACGGCATCACGAGCGGCGACCGGATCTTTTCGGCCGCGCCGTTTTCGCACCTGTTTGGGTTGTACGCATTGCATGTGGGCTGGGCTGCGGGCGCGGCGGCGGTGCTGTTGCCGCAGTTCGCGCCGGCGGATCTTGCCGTGACGGTCGAGCGCGACCGGCCCACAGCCTTGTGGACTGCGCCGGCGCATATCGCGGCCTGTCGCGCGATGGGTCTCGTCGACAAGCACGATTTCTCGTCGCTTACGCTCGCGATCCTATCCGGGAGCGCCTGTCCGCCGGAACTGGTGCGATGGCTGGCGGCGCGCCTGCCCGGGTGCTCGGTGACGCAGCTCTGGGGAATGACCGAGACGCAGGCGGCGCTTTACTCGAGACCCGCCGATCCATTCGACGTTTCGGCGGTGAGCGCGGGCCGCGCGAGTCCCGGCACCGAAGTGCGCGTGGTAACCCATGACGAAGAACCCTGCGCATGCGGCGAAGAGGGCGAACTCCAGGTGCGCGGGTGCCTCGCCTTTCCCGGCTTTTATGACAACGCGGCTGCCAACGAAGCGGCCTTCGCGCCGGGCGGCTGGTACCGCACCGGCGACCTGGCCACCATGGATGGCGCGGGCAACGTGTCGATCACCGGGCGGGCCAAGGACGTGATCAATCGGGGCGGGCACAAATTCAATCCGCGCGACGTGGAGGACCTGCTCGATTCGCACCCGAAGGTGATGCAATCGGCCATCGTGCCGATGCCGGACCCCGTGCTCGGCGAAAAGGCCTGCTGCTTCGTGACGTTGCGGCCCGGCGTTGCACAGGTGGTGCTTGAAGAACTGGTCGCGTTCCTCGCGGAGCGCAACATTGCAAAGATGAAATTCCCCGAGCGCCTCGTGGTGGTCAGCGAGATGCCGCTGACCCCCACGCGAAAGATCATCAAAGGCCGCCTGAGGATCCCTGATTAGAAGCCGGATCCCAAAATGCCGCCGATGACCGCGCCTACCGCCGTGGTTGCGAACCGGTCGCCGCCGTGGCCGAACTGGCTGCCGATGACGGCACCGGCGACCGCGCCGATTGCGGCATTCGGGTTGACCCCGTACATCGGCGCCGGGCCGTAGACCACCGGGGCCGGCGCATACACGGGTGCCGCGTAGACCGGGGGGGGGTAGTAGCCCGCGGCCGGGTAGTACACCGGGGCCGGTGCGACCACGACGCGGGGGGCGTAGTAATGCGGGCGGTGGTAGCTGCGATCGTAATGTCCGTACGCTTGGCCCCTGCCGCGATCCCAACCGCGGTCACGCCCGTGATCCGCGAAGGCGGGCGCCGCCATCGCGAGGGTGACGCCGGAGATCAATACACAGAGTGTTTTCTTGGTGGTGTTCATGGCTGCCTCCTGTTTGTGTGTCCCGTGCAGTGTTATCGGGTCTGCACGGATTCACTATTGCCCAACCGCGCATGCATTTCCGAAACGATTTGCAACGGCGTGTAGCACTGGGGTCCGGGTTGTAAGTCTTTTCGCCGGAAAGCCGGTCTGGAAACATCCGGTAACAAATTGCCGGTCGTCGCTCCGGCCGCGCCTGTCGTCGGAAGACCCGAGGCGCGTGAAAAAAGGCACACGGGGCTCATGGCCTTGCTTGCTATGCTCGGGGCATGGACCTCAGCCTCCAAGTCGGCAAGTACGATATCCAGCAATTACTGGGCAAGGGCGCGACCGGCACCGTCTACCTGGCGCGGGATACGTTTTCCGGCCGGGAGGTGGCGCTCAAGGTCATCGAAGTCGAAGTGTTCCGGAATCCGGAGTTCGGCAAGATGCACCGCGCCCAGTTCCTCAACGAGGCTTCGCTCGCGGGCAAGCTGAAGCATCCGCACATCGTGACGATCTACGACGCCGTGGTGCAGGAGGATTCCGGCCACATCGCGATGGAACTCCTTACCGGCGGCGACCTTTCCCGGCATGTCACGCCCGAGACCCTGCTGCCGATCGCCGACGTGCTGCAGATCGGGTTCAAGTGCTGCGGCGCCCTGGATTACGCTTTCCGCGAAGGCATCGTGCATCGCGACATCAAGCCCGCCAACCTGATGATCGCGCAGGGCACCGAAGTAAAGATCGCCGATTTCGGCGCCGCGCTGCTCAGGCAGGCGCAGACTTCGCAGACTGCGGCGATGGGTTCGCCCTATTACATGTCGCCCGAGCAAATCGAGGGTCGCACGTTGACGCTCCACAGCGACATGTACAGCCTCGGCGTTTCCCTCTACGAGCTGCTGACCGGGTCGCGCCCGTTCGACGGCAAGACGATGGAAGAGCTGATCGGCCGGATCCTGCGCGACGAACCGGCGCCGCCTTCCTCGGTTCGCGCCGACTTGCCCAAGGACATCGACCGGATCATCCTGCAGGCCATAGGCAAGAGGCCCGAGCACCGCTAACCCACCTGGGCCGAGTTCTCGCTCGACCTCGAAGGTGGTGCGCCTGGTCTTGCCGATCGAGGCGATTTCCGATAGCGAGAAGTACGTCGCGCTCAAGCGCGTCCCGATGCTTGCCGGGCTGGCCGATTCGGAGCTCTGGGAACTCGCGCGCGCCGGCGACTGGAAGCGCGTGAAGCGCGCAACCCCGCTCGTGAAGGAGAACGATCCGGGCCAAAGCTTCTTTTTTCTTGCCCAGGGCCAGGTCAAGGTCATCCGCCAGGGGCGGCTGCTCAATACCATCGACCAGGGCGAGTGCTTCGGCGAGATGGCCTATATCCGCGGCGGAGAACTGCCCCGCCACGCGACGGTCGAATCGCTGACCGACATCATGCTCGCCGAATTCGTCCCCGAAGCCCTCGCGCAGATGAGCCTGGGCGCCCAGCTTGCGCTCACCCGCGCGCTGGTGCGCAACGTGGTCGATCGGCTGGAACTGGCGAATTCCCGCCTGGCGCGCTAGTCTCCCCCTTTTCCAGGGAGGGTTCGCCATGAAACCGGAAATGCTGTTGCTGCTGTGGGCTGTAGTGCTGACTTTCGCGCATGTGCTGATTGCCGCGTCGGGGGCCTTCATGCAGGTCGGATTGCCGATGCTCGCCGGCAACCGGGACAACATGCCGGCACTTACCGGGTGGGCCGGACGGGCGCAGCGCGCCCATCGCAACATGCTCGAGAACCTGGTGCTCTCTTTGCGGCGCTCGTATTCCTGGTCATCGCAGCGGGTCGGACCAACCAGATGACCGTGCTCGGCGCGGAGTTGTTCTTCTGGGGGCGGTTCGCGTATGCGCTGATCTATCTGGCCGGGTGGCCCTGGTTGCGCACCCTGGCCTGGTTCGTCTCGGTGGTCGGGATGGTCCTGATGGCCGTGCAACTCAACTCTTCTAGGATGAGCCTGCCTCCGGGACAAAGGCAATGAGACCCACGAGAATCTGCATGGTCCGCCACGGCGAGACCGCCTGGAACGCCGAAGGCCGGGTGCAGGGCCAGCTCGACATCCCGCTAAACGACGTCGGGCGCGCCCAGGCGCGCGCCACGGCCGATGCGCTGGCCGGGCACGATTTCACCGCGATCTACTGCAGCGACCTCATTCGCGTGCGCCAGACCGCGGAGCCGTCGGCCCGCAGGCTCGCGCTGCCGGTGTCGTACACGGCCGAACTTCGCGAACGCCACTACGGCATGTTCGAGACGCTCACTTACGTCGAGGTGCGCGAGAAGTATCCCGAGCAGTACGCGCGTTTCCGCGACAAGGATCCCGACTTCGATTTCGAGGGCGGCGAAACCCTGCGCGGGTTCAATGAGCGCTCGCTCAAGGCGGTGTCGGAAATCATCGACCGGCATCCCGGCGAGCAGATCCTCGTGTTTACGCACGGCGGCGTCCTCGAGATGGTCTACCGGCATGCACGCGAAGTGGGCTTGTCGTCCCAGCGCGATTTCGAGATCCCGAATGCCGGCATCAACTGGATCGAGGTCACGCCGGCTGCGTGGAAAGTCTGGGCGTGGGCGGAGGTCGCCCACCTCGAGGCGGCGCTGGACGACCTAAAAGAGTAGAGGAGACCGCAATGGCACGCCATCCAAGCTATATCCCCAACGGTGTGATCCCGGCCGTTCTGCTGCCTTTCTTCGAGGACCTGTCGATCGACGAGGCCTCGTTCCGCGCACATCTGCGCGACGTGACCGCGACCGAAGGCATTTCGGCGATCACGATCAATGCGCATTCGACCGAAGCCGCCTCGTGCACGTTCGAGGAGCAAAGGCGGGTGCTCGAGATCACCCAGGACGAGGTCGGGGTGCGCACACCCATCGTCAATGGGATCTACGCCGAAGGCAGCCTGGAAGCCGCGCGGCTCGCGAAGATGGCGGCCGAGGGCGGCGCTTCCGCGCTGCTGGTTTTCCCGCCCGGGCCATTCACGATGGGCCAGCGGCCAGAGATGGTGATCGAGCATTTCCGCCGCGTGTTCGATGCCAGCGGCCTGCCGATCATCGCGTTCCAGTACCCGCTCGCGGGCGGGCAGGGCTACCCGATGCCTACGTTGCTCCGGCTGATCGAGGCCGTGCCCGCGGTGCGCGCAATCAAGGACTGGTGCAACAACCCGGTCCAGCACGAGCGGCAGATCCGCACGCTTCAGTCGCTGCGGCCTGCGGTCAACGTGCTGTCCACGCACAGCGCGTGGCTGTTCAGTTCGCTGGTGCTTGGCTGCAACGGATTGCTTTCCGGCAGCGGCTCGGTCATTGCGCCATTGCAGGCGCAGCTTTTCAGGGCGGTGCAGGGCGATGACCTTGCCACGGCCAAGCGGCTGCACGACCGGATCTCGGCCACGGCCGAGGTGTTCTACGCCGACCCGCCGGTGGACATGCACAACCGCATGAAGGAAGCGCTCGTGCTCATGGGCAAGTTGCCGCGGGCCGTGGTGCGGCCGCCGCTGGTGAAGGTGACGCCCGCGGAGGTCGAACGGATCAGGCAGGCGCTGGTGCGCGCGGAACTGCTCGAGGCCGGCGAACGAAAGCTGCGGGCTGCCGCCGGGTAGCGGCGGTCAGCACCCCTTGTAAGCCGGCTCGCGCTTTTCCACGAAGGCGAGCAACGCCTCGCGCGAGTCCTCGGCGTCCTTGAGGCCGCACATGGTCTCGACCACGCTTTCCATCGAGCGCCGGTAGTCCAGGTCGTTGGCACGCACGAAGGCGTCGCGCAGCAGCTTCATTGCGATCGGCGACTTCTTCGCCAGGCGCCTTGCCAGCGCCCGGGCGCGGGGCATCACTTCGGCCCGCGGCACGACTTCGTTGACGACACCGAGCTCCTTCATCTTTGCCGCGGTGACGATGTCGCCGGTGAAGAGCAGTTCCGCCGCGCGATGCCGGCCGGCGATTCTCGGCAGGTGCACGAGGTGCATCGCGGGGAGCACACCGACATCGATCTCGGGGTAGCCCCACTTGCCCTCTTCGGCGGCGATGATCATGTCGCACGAAACGGCCCATGTGACACCAGCAGCCCGCGCATGGCCGTTGACCGCGGCGATCACCGGCTTTCCGATGCGGTAAAGCGCCTCGTGCATTTCGTAATAGAAGAGCTCGATGAACTTGCGCAAGGCCTGGCCATCGAAATCGAGCGCCAGCTTCAGGTCCATGCCCGCCGAGAACACGGTCGGCAGCGCGCTGGTGAGGATCACGGCACGCGCTGTTTCATCGGCGGTCGCGCGCTTGTAAGCATCGATCACCTCCCGTGCAAGCTGGTGGTCGATGGCGTTCACCGGCGCACGGTTCATGGTGATTTCCGCGACATTCTCGACGACCCGGTATTCGACGAGCTGTGGCATGGCGGTTCCTTGGAAAATGGTGTCAGAGTCGAATTTCCGGATCGCGAAAATCGGACTCTGACACCATTTAAATGTTGATGCCGGAGGCGGCGAGGATGCCGCGCACGCGCGCGCGCTGCTCGTCCGAGATCGTCAGGCGCTCGGCGAAGTCCTTGCCCAGCGGCCGGGTCGCGTCGATGCCCATTTTGGTGACCGTGAAGGTTTCGGGGTCGGAGGTCGGGTCGAGGATCGCGCCCTTGCTCCCCGGGATGAACACAATGTCCCTCTCGGCCCTGACGCGGGTGGTCACCGCCCACATGACGTCGTTCATGTCGAAGATGTCGACGTCCTCGTCCACCACGATGATGTACTTGGTGTAGAACTCGGTGCCCAAGGCGGCCATGATCGCCTGCTGCGGCTCGCCTTGTGAGGACTTCTTCATCTTGATGATCGCGAGGAAGGCGCCGCAGGTGCGGTGCGGCACGTGGACTGCGATCACGTTGGGCAGGTTGCGGCGCAGCGTGTTCAGGATCTCGCCTTCGCGCGTGACGCACGAGACCAGGATATGGTCCTGCGACATGCCCGAGGCGACCGAGTGGTACATCGCGTCGCGCCTTTGTCGCACGCGATGCGCAACGAACACGTTCTGCGTGCTGCGGTACGACGCATAGCCGGTGAATTCGCTGAACGGCCCTTCGGGCTCGTGCACGTTCGCGAGGATCTCTCCTTCGATGATGATTTCCGCACCCGCCGGCACCTCAAGATCCTGAACACCGGTCTTCGCGAGGCGGTACGGCTCGCCGAACAGGCCGCCGATGATCTCGAACTTGCGCACGTGCGGCGGGTAGGCGAACACCATCGAACCCATGTAGTGCAGCGGATGGATGCCCAGCGTGATCGCGGCCGGCAGCGACTGGCCTTTTTCCTCGGCGCGCTTGTGGAATTCGTACATGCGGCGGCGCGAATGCAGCGACACGCCAAGGCGGTTTTTCCCGGTCAGCATGAAGCGATGAAACCCCGTCGTGTCAACGCCCGTGAGCGGATCGCGCGCCGTGAGCTGCCCGGCGGTCACGTAAGGGGCTGCATCGACCGAGAAATGCGTGGGGATCGGCAGCTTCGTGAGGTCGACCTGGTCGCCTTCGGTCACCAGGTCCTGCCAAGGGGCTTCCTTGACCGTCTCGCAGGGGATGTACTTCTGCACCCGCTCGCGGAAGGCGTTCGGCAGGTCGGCTACCGGCACGCCGAGGCAGGCCGCCAGCAACTTTCGGCTGCCCGCGATGTTGGTGACCACCTTCATTGTGTGGCCCTCGACGTTCTCATAAATCACGACCGGGCTGCGGCCGGCATGCTCGAGCTCGAACACGAGCGAAGTCATGTCGAGGTGGGTGCGCACCGGCGCCGTGATGAGGACGATCTCGCCGGGATGGTCGCGTTCGACCATCGCGAGGAAGCCTCGCAGGCTCTGGCTTTCGTTCATTGCGGTCTCCGTTGTTGCGCTTGGGGTACTTCGGCGCGGCGTTTTACTCGGCCTTGATGCCCGCTTCCTTCACGATCTTGCCCCAGCGCTGGATGTCGTTGTTGATCGTGGCGCGAAACTGTTCCGGCGTGTCGCCGATCGGGTCCGAGCCGATCTCGAACATCTTGTCGCGAAATGCCTTCTCGCGCACGATGCGCTGGATCGTGTCGGACAGCCTGGCGACGATTTCCGTCGGCGTCTTGCCCGGCGCGACGATGCCGTTCCACGGCGCCACGTCGAAGCCGGCCAGGCCGGATTCAGCCACCGTCGGAATATCCGGCGCCTGGGGCACGCGCCTTGAAGTGGTGACCGCCAGCGCGCGCAGCTTGCCGCCCTTGGACTGCGGCAACGAATCCGAGAGGTTCGAGAACATGAACTGGACATCCCCGGCAAGCAGCGCCGCGAGCGCCGGCGGCCCGCCCTTGTAGGCGACGTGCACCAGCTTGATGCCGGCCATGCTGGCGAGGACCTCGCCCGAAAGGTGGGTGGTCGAGCCGACCCCGGAAGAGCTGAAATTGAGTTTCCCAGGATTGGCTTTCGCGTAAGCGATCAATTCGGGCACCGATTTGGCCGGAATCGAGGGGTTCACCAGCAGCATCAGCGCGTTGACCGAAACGTTGCTGACCGGCGCAAGATCGTTGACCGGGTCGTAGGTCACAGTCTTCAGCAGGAAAGGGGAGACAGTGTGCGGCCCCAGCGACGAGGTCAGCAGGGTGTAACCGTCCGGGGCCGACTTGACGAGAATCTCGGTGGCCACCACCCCGCCAGCGCCGGGCTTGTTGTCGACGATCACCGGCTGGCCGAGGAGGTCCTGCATGCGTGCTGCCAGGATCCGCGTGACCACGTCGGTGTTGCCGCCGGGAGCGAAGCCGACAAGGATCTTGATGGGTTTGTTGGGATAGGGCTGGGCGGCGGCCCCCACGCAAAAGGCTAACCCGACGACGAGCAGGGCTTTTGAAAAAAGGTTCTGCATTTCTGGATCCTCAGAATGGGTGGCGCGGTATTTGAAGCAAGCCGTATGCCACGGCAGTGCGAACTCTATCGCGTGCGGAGTTGTCTGGGCAATTCAGAATTTCAGGCCTTCGGCTCCGCCGCCAGCATCCTTTTCAGCCTTTCCACGAAGAACGGCGCCGGTTTCATGATCCGCGTCTCCATCCGCACGATCAGCGGGTGGATCTTCGGGCGGTAGGACTGCCACTCGGGATCGGCGAACAGCGCATCGCGGCAGCGCTCCCTCTGGTTGAGGTCGTCGTACGCCCACATATGCACGACCATGTTCTGCAGGCCGACTTCGGTCACGTAGTAGCCGAGCATGTGCGGCAGGTACCGCAACTGCACCGGCATGCCGTGTGTCGAGTAGTGGTGGAAATACTCCGGCGCCTTGCCGGGGTGCAGCGTGTACATGCGCTCTTCGACGTACATGATTCCTCCTATTGTTCGACCTTGATGCCGGCCTCGGCAACCGTCTTCTTCCATTTGGCGGCGTCGCGCTGAAGCGTGGTCGCGAGTTGCTCGGGCGTCGCGCTCTGCGCCTCGAGGCTCATGCCGGTGAGCTTTTCCTGCACGTCGCGCAGTTTGAGGGCGCGCCCGAACTCGCGCGAGAGCAACGCAACGATCTCCGGCGGCAGGTTGGCCGGTCCGAGGATCGCGTGCCAGGTCGAGGCCTCGAAGCCGGGCACGCCCGATTCGGCCACCGTGGGCAGGTCGGGGAGCGTGGCCGAGCGCGTCGCTCCGGCCGACGCGAGCATGCGCAGCTTGCCGGCTTTTGCAGGGCCCACGAAGACCGAGATCGAGTTGAACATCAGCGAAACCTGGCCCGCGATCAGGTCTGCCGTCGCCGGCGCCGCGCCTTTGTAGGGGATGTGGACCATTCTGATGCCGGCCAGCGAGTTGAAATACTCGCCGGCGAGGTGGGAGACCGACCCTGTGCCGAACGAGGCCATGTTGAGCGACCCGGGTTTCGCTTTTGCAAGCGCAATCAATTCCTGCACGTTGTTTGCCGGCACCGAGGGATGCACCGCGAGTCCCATGGGTTCGGCTGCCAGCATCGCTATCGGCGTGAAGTCCTTCACCGGGTCGAACGGCACTTTGCTGACCGCGGGATTGGTGCCAAGCGAACTGGCCGTGGCAATCACCAGCGTATAGCCGTCGGCAGGCGACTTCGCCACTGCATTGAGCCCGATCGCGCCGGTCGCGCCCGCTTTGTTATCGACGAGGAAGGGCTGCTTCAGCACTTCCGCGAGCTTGGCGCCCATCATGCGCGCGAGGATGTCGGTCGCGCCGCCCGGCGGGAAGGGCACGACGATGGTGACGGGGCGCAAAGGGTAGTCCTGCGCATGGGCGCCGCAGAGCGCGAACAACGCGGCTGCGGCGAGTGCGAGACGGCGAAGCGGTCGGGTGGCCGGCATGTCCTGATCCCCAAGTGCAAGGCGATTCGTCATGTTAATTGACGTGCCGATCGCGTACAAATTAAGATACACCTGCCTGAAAATTGTATCTGATATTGATACAACCACGCTGCGCCGAAGGAGCCCGAATGCGCGTGATCCGACACTTGATCGTTGTGTGCCTCACGCTCGCCCCGTTGGCGGCCGGCGCGCAGGCGTTCCCGTCCAAGCCGGTCCGGCTTTACGTCGGTTTCACGCCCGGTACCGGCATCGATGTCGTCGCGCGCGTAATCGCGCCCGAAGTCGCGAAGACCCTTGGCCAGCCCGTTCTGGTCGAGAACCGCGCCGGCGCGGGCGGCAACATCGCCGCCGATGCCGTTGCCAAGTCGCCGCCCGACGGCTACGCGCTGCATTGGGCGGCGCCGGGCTCGGCGGTGATCAACCACCATATCAACAAGGCGATGCCCTACGCCTTCCACGACCTGCAGCCGGTCTCGCTGATCGGCCTGATCCCGCTGGTCGTGATCGTGCCGGTCCAGTCGCCGGTCAAAACGCTCGACGACCTCGTGGCGGCAGCCAAGGCCAGCCCCGGCATGCTGAGCTACGGCACCCCGGGAATCGGGACCTCGAACCACCTCGCCACCGAGCTCTTCCTTTTTCACGCCAAGCTCAAGATGACTCACGTGCCCTACAAAGGCTCGGCCGCGAATATCGACCTGTTGGCCGGCAGCCTCAGCGTGATCTTCGATTCGATCACCACGGCCACGCCGTTCATCCAGGGCGGCAAGGTGCGGGCGCTCGCGCTCACTACGGCGGTGCGCTCGCCGATGCTGCCCGACGTGAAGACGATCGCCGAGCAGGGCTTCCCCGGTTACGAGGCCAGCAACTGGTATGCGGTGACTGCGCCGAAAGGGACCCCGGCCGATGTGGCGCAAAGGCTGAACGCCGAATTCGTCAAGGCGGCGCGAGCTCCGGAAGTCGAGAAGAAGCTGCAGGCGATGGGTGTGATCGTGGTCGGTTCCTCGATCGACGAGCTGCGCAAGTTTCTCGGCACCCAGTATGAAGCCATCGGCCGCGTGGTGCGCGAGGCCGGGCTAAAGGCCGAATAGGCAAGGACTTCCGGAGATCCGAATGCTGCGTTTCACCGCAAACCTCACCCAGCTCTACAACGAAGTCGGTTTCCTCGAGCGCTTCGACCTTGCCGCGCGCGACGGTTTCAGGGGCGTGGAGCTCAAGGACCCGTTTTCCTACGGCAAGGAAGCAGTGCTCGACGCGCTCAGGCGCAACAACCTGGAAGCGGTGCTGTTCAACGCGCCGGCCGGCGACTGGGACGGCGGCGAGCGCGGCATCGGCTGCCTGCCCGGCCGCGAGGAGGAATTGCGCGACGGCGTGGCGCTGTCGATCGAATACGCGCTCGCCTTCGATTGCAAACTCGTCAACCTCCTCGGAGGCATTCCGCCCAAGGGGACGGACCCGGCGCTGGTGCGGCAGACGTTCGTGAGCAACCTGCGCTATGCGGCGGCCGAACTGGGCAAGCACGGCCTCAAGCTTGTGATCGAGCCTGTCAACACCTACGACTCGCCCGGCGTGTTCCTGACGTGCACGGCGCAGGCCGCGGAGATCATCAAGGACGTGGGCGCGGAAAACCTCGGCATCGAGTACGACGTCTACCAGGCGCAACTCATGGAAGGCGACCTCAGCAACACGATCCGCAAGTACCTGCCGCAAATCTGGCACATGCAGGTGGGCGACGCACCGAGCCGCGCCGAGCCCGGCACCGGCGAGATCAACTTCGACTGTTTGCTCGATGTGATCGACAAGGCCGGCTACCGGGGCTGGATCGGCTGCGACTACAAGCCCTCCGGGCGCACCGAAGACAGCTTCGGCTGGATGCAAAAGTGGGATCCGGTGATTGCACGGCGTTCGGCAGCAAAAAGGTAACCAAGGAGAAAAACCATGAAACTCAAACTCGCACTCGCCGGATTCGCGCTGCTGGCAGCCGCTTTCGGCAGCCCCACGTTGGCGCAGAAATATCCGGACAAGCCGATCCGCCTGGTGATCCCCTTTGCGGCAGCAGGGACCACCAGCATTCTCGGCCGCTTCATCTCCGAGCACCTGTCGCCGCTCTACGGCCAGCAGCTGGTCGTGGACAACCGGCCGGGCGCGGGCGGACATCTTGGCGCCGAACTCGTGGCGCGCTCGACGCCGGACGGCTATACGATCATGCTCGGCACGATCGGGATACATGCGGCCTACGGGTTGTATTCGAAGCTCACTTATGACCCGGCGAAGGAACTCACGCCCATCATGGTGCTGGTCGAACTGCCGCTGGTGCTGGCCGTGCATCCCTCGCTCCCGGCGCGCACCGTGAAGGAGTTTGTCGACCTCGCGAAGGCCAAGCCGGGAGAGATCAACTTCGGCTCCGCGGGTTCAGGCTCCTCGACCCACATGACCGGCGAGCTCTTCACGCTGATGGCCGGCGTGAACCTCACGCATATCCCGTACAAAGGCAGCATGCCCGCGCTGCAGGATGTGATGGGCGGCCAGATCCAGTCGATGTTCGAACAGGTCCCGACGACGATCTCGCAGATCCGCGCCGGGCGCCTGCGCGCCCTGGGCGTGACGAGCAGGGGTCGTTCTCCCAGTCTGCCGGACGTCCCGCCGATCATCGAGACGGTGCCTGGCTACGAGTCGACTGCGTGGTTCACGGTGGCCGCCCCGGCGAAGACGCCGGCGGCCATTGTGCAGAAGCTCAATGCCGACCTGAATGCGATGCTGGCGGCGCCGGAGATCGTGGCGCGCTTCAAGGAACTGGGCATCTCGCCCGTGGGGGGCTCCACCGAATTCGCGCAGAAATACTTCGCCAGCGAGACGGAGAAGTGGAACCGCGTCATCAAGATGGCGGGGATCAAGGCCGACTAACGTGTTTTCGCTGAGGCAAGCCAGCGCGCTCGCCCGCGAGCCGGATGTCTCGGCCGTGGTCGAGGCGACGGAACGGTTCCTCGCGTCCGCCTCCGGGCCGGCCTGCTTTCGGCAGGCGCGTGGCGATCCCGAAGCAGCGGTGGATGCGGCCGCTTTCGGGCGATTGGCCGAGGTCGGGCTCACGGGTGCGCTGGTGCCGGAAGACCTCGGGGGCTTGGGATTCCCGGCAGGGGTTGCGGTGCTGCTGGCCGAGAGGCTGGGATGGTCGCTCGCGCGCGAACCGTTCGTCGAGAACCTGGTGCTGCCTTACGCATTGCTGCTCGCGCTCGGAAACAATGCGCGCGCGCATGCGCTTCTTGGCGGCATGGCAAAGGGCGGCAGCGTTGTGTGCGTCGCATTCCAGGAGGGCGCGTTTGCGTTGCCGTCGGCGGAGTTTCCGGTTGCGCGCATCGAGAAAGTTGGCAACGGGTTGCGCCTGCGCGGCCGCAAGCGTTTCGTGGTCGGCGCGCGGGCGAGCACGCACAGCCTCGTACTCGCACCGCTCGAGGGTGAGGCCGCGCTCCTGTGCGTGCCGTCAGGCGCCGCCGGCGTGACGAGGCAGGACAAGCTGCTGGCCGACGGGACGTTCTGGTCGGATGTGGAGTTCGACACCGTCGTGGCCGAGGATGCATTGATCGAGCGTGGCGCATCGTGCATCGCCGCACTCGAAAACGCTCTCGATGTCGCAAACCTGGCCCTTTCCGGCGAGTTGTACGGCCTGCAGACCCGCATCCTCGAAATGACGCTCGACTACCTGAAGACGCGCGAGCAGTTCGGCCAGCCGCTGGGCGCGTTCCAGGCGCTGCAGCACCGCGCAGTGAATCTCTACACGCGCGCTCAGATCGGCCGGTTTCTGCTGGGCGAGGCTGTGGATGCAACGGAGACGTCCGCGCAAGCCCAGTACGCGAGCCGATGCAAGGCGAGGACAGCGGATTCGGCGTTGGAGATCGCCAAGGAAGGCATCCAGTTGCATGGTGCGATCGGTTTCAGCGACGAGTACGACCTCGGCCTGTACGTGAAGCGAATCCTCGTGAGGTCGGCTTGGCTGGGGGGCGCGGACTTTCATCGCCGCCGCTTGGAATCGTTCGAGCTTGCGGAGGCGGCTGCCTGAGATGAATGCCCTGGCACCAATCGATTGGAACTCGCTCTCCGACTCGGACTTCAGGGCCGAGCTGCGCGGTTTCATCGAGGCGAAGTTTCCCGCCCACCTCAGAAACCATCCGCGCAGGATCCCGCGCTGGGAGGACACCCGGGAGTGGTTCGGGACGCTCTCGGCCAAAGGCTGGATCGCGCCGAATTGGCCGCGCGAGCACGGCGGCATGGGCCTCACCGCCTCGAAGCTCCTGATCTACTTCGAGGAAGTCGAGCGCTGGGGCATTCCGCGGCTCTACGACATGGGCCTGTTCATGTTCGGTCCGGTGCTGATCCGGCACGGCACCGAGGCGCAGAAGCGCGAATACCTGCCGAAGATCCTCTCCGGCGAGCATCGCTGGGCGCAGGGCTATTCCGAGCCCGGCGCAGGTTCGGACCTCGCAAGCCTGCGCACCATGGCGATCCCCGAGGACGATCACTACATCGTCAACGGGCACAAGACCTGGAGCACTTTCCTCGACGATGCGACCCACCTGTTCCTGTTGGCGTGCACACGCAACGAAGGCCGCAAGCAGGACGGCATCTCGCTTTTCATCACGCCACTGGACGTCGTGGGCATCGAGCGCCGGCTGATCACCACGATCGCAGGCCATGCGGAACTCGGCGAAGTCTTCCTCGACAACGTGCGCATTCCCGGGGCCAACATGGTTGGGCCGCTGCACGGCGGCTGGGGCATCGCCAAGGACTTGCTGGAGTTCGAACGGATCAACAACGGCAGCCCCAAGCTCGGCCTCTACGCACTGAACCAGTTGCAGGAGTACGCAAAGAGGACCGGGCTCGCGGCAGATCCGCGCTTTGCCGAGCGCTTCACGCGACTGCGCCTGGACCTGCAGGACCAGTCCTGCGCCTACCGCCACTTCTGCTCCCTCCTCAAAGCCGGGCGCACGCCGGGCCCGGAGGTGTCGTTGCTCAAGATCTGGTCGACCGAGACCTACCAGCGGTTGGCGGAACTCTTTCTCGAAGTGGCCGGCGAGGAGGGCGTGGAGGCCGATCGCGTTGATGTGCCCGGCGCCCTTGCCGCGCTCAGGCTCTACTACCGCTCACGCCCGGCCACGATTTACAGCGGAAGCTCCGAAGTGCAGCGCAACCTGCTCGCCAAGCGCGTGCTCGGCCTGCCGGCGCCGAAATGACGCTAGGCCGGGCGCCTGGAGATGAGGACCTTTTTTTCCACCGTGTACACGAGGACACCGTCGTGATTGGTGACATGGTCCTTGAAATGGACGATGCCGCTGCGCGGACTCTTGCTTTCCTTCCCCAAGACCTCGACCTCGGTGCCGATCGTGTCGCCCGGCCGCACCGGCGCATGGAAGGTTGCCTTGTCGCTAGACAGGTGCGCGACGATCGTCGTGCGGAAGAACGATTCGGTCATCGCGGTGGAGAAGGACATCGTGAGCGAACTCGGCACGATGCGGCCGCCGAAGCGGGTCTTCTTCGCATAGTGCTCGTCGATGAACATCGGGTTGTGGTAGCCCACGAGCGCGCAGAACATCACGAGGTCGGCCTCGGTGATCGTGCGGGTGTAGGTCGGGTAGCGGCGGCCGACTTCGAATTCCTCGAAATACATTGACGTGGACATGCGCATCGCCTTTGGAGAAGTGAATGACACAGTACCAGTTTAGCGAAGAGCAGCGCGCGCTGCGCGAAGCGGCCCGCAAATTCGCCCAGGGCGTGCTGGTTCCCGCGGCTGCGGAGAACGAGCGCACCGGCGTGGAGTTTCCCAAGGCGGTGCTGCGCGACATGGCCAAGCACGGCCTGCTCGGCCTGGACGTGCCGGTCGAGTACGGAGGACAGGGCCTCGACACGCTCAGCTGCGCGCTGATCCTCGAGGAGCTGGCGGCCGGATGGTTCTCCTCGACGATCTTCGCGATGAACCTTGCGACCGGGCCGCTGCTCGCCGCCGGGTCGGAGGCGCAGAAGAAAAAATTTCTCGGCGGCATTTGCAACGGGGAAATCGTTCCGGCGTTTGCATTGACCGAGCCCGCGGGCGGCTCGGATGCGGCCAACATCAAGACTCGCGTCGCGCGAGAGGGCGACGGCTATGTGCTGCGCGGCCAGAAGATCTTCATCACCAATGCGCATCGGGCCGACGTGATCATCGTGTTTGCGCGTTCCACGGCCGATGCGCCGCGCGGCAAGGGCATCTCCATCGTGCTGGTCGAGAAGGGCACGCCGGGACTCAAGATCGGCCAGCGCTTCGAGACCATCGCGCACGGCGCGAACCCGATCTGGGAAGTGGTGTTCGACGAATGCCGTGTGCCGCGCGAGAACCTGATCGGCGCCGAGGGCGAGGGCTTCTCCTACATCCAGAAGGACTTCGCCAAGATCCGCGCGGTCTATGGCTCGCGCTGCGTCGGCGTGGCGCAGGCCGCGATCGACTACGCGCTCCAGTACGCGGTCGAGCGCGTCCAGTTCGGGCAGAAGGTCGCTTCGTTCCAGGGCATCCGCTTCAAAGTGGCCGAGCTGGTCACCAAAATCGAGGCGGCCCGCCAGCTTTCGTATCGCGCGGCGGCAATGGCGGACGAGGGTCATCACGAAGCCCCCGTCGCGGCTTCCATGGCCAAGATCTTCGCTAGCCAGGTCGCGGTGGAAGTGACTGGCGAGGCGATGCAATTGCTCGGCGGTCACGGCCTCTTGCGCCTGCATCCGCTCGAGCGCATGTATCGCGAAGCCAAGCTCTTCCAGATCGGCGACGGCACCAGCGAAGTGCTCAAGCTGCTCGTGTCGCGCCACGCAAACAAGCGCGCAACAGACCGCCAGTCGGCGCGCGTGGACTGACCCGATGAACCTCGCGAACATCCTGCGCCACCATGCGCGCCGGCGGCCGGGCCATCCGGCCGTCGTCGCGCGCGACCGCACGTGGAACTGGCGCCAGTTCAACCATGCCGTGGACCTTGCCGCCCTGCGCCTCATCGGGCGCGGCGTGAAGTCTGGCGATGTCGTCGGTCTCGCGCTTGGCGATACTCCGGAACACCTTGCGTTCCTGTTCGGCATCGCGCGCGCGGGCGCGATCATCCTGCCGATGGACAAGCGCTGGACCGAAGCCGAGAAGGAGCGTGTGGTCATCCATTTCGGCGCCCGCCTGACGCTCATCGACAAGGGCGACCCGCTGTTGCAGGGAAGCCCCTGCGAGGCGGTCGAGTTCCCGATGAACGTGGAAGCGCCGCTGACCGGACCGGTCCCCGAAAGCCCTGCGGCGGACGATCAGCGCCTGCTGCTGTCGCTCTCCTCGGGCACCACGGGCCGGCCCAAGGGCCCGTGCCTCACGCACGCCAACATGTACCACCGCTTCCTGATCTACCACATCACGCTCACCTTCACCGAGCACGACCGGTTCGCCTGCGCTTCCCCGATGTACTTCAGCGGCAGCCGCGGGTTCACGATGTGCGCGCTGCACTGCGGGGCCACAGTGGTGCTGCTGCCGCCGCCGGTGTCGCCGAAGAAGCTGATCGCGGAAGTGAAGGACTACGGCTGCACCAACGCCTTCATCGTGCCGACCATCATCCGTCGCCTGATTGACGCGCACGAAGGTGACGGCCCGTGCTTCCCGGACCTGCGTGTGCTGATTTCGACCGGCGCGGCGCTGTTCCCCGAGGACCGCGAGCTCGCGCTGAAGAAGATCACGCCGAACATCATCAACTTCTACGGCTCGGCCGAGGGCGGCGGCATCTCGGCGCTCACCGCCGCGCACGGAGGTGCGAAGTCCCGCTCGGCCGGCGCGATCGTGTACGGCACCGACGTGCGCGTGCTCGACCCGGACTACAAGGAGTTGCCGCGCGGACAGATCGGACGCATTTCCTACCGCAGCCAGGGCACGGCGAAGGAGTTCTTCAATGATCCTGAAGCGAGCCTGAGCGCATTTCGGGAGGGCTGGTACCTGCCCGGCGACCTTGGCTACGTGGACGAGGACGGCTTCGTCTACGTCACCGGCCGCGAGAAGGATATGATCATCCGCGGCGGCGCCAACGTGTACCCCAACGAGATCGAGAGCGTGCTGCTCACGCATGCCGAGGTGGCCGAGGCCGCGGTGGTCGGCGCGCCTTCGGTGGAATTCGGCGAGGAAATCGTGGCCTTCGTGACCACGCGCGGCGCAGTCGATCCGGCACGCCTGCGCGACCTCTGCGTTTCCCAATTGGCGCCCTACAAGGTACCTAAGGTCATCAATGTGCTTGGCGAGATGCCGCGCACCAACGTGGGCAAGATCGACAAGCAGCGCCTGCGCGTGGATCTTGCGGCGCCCGGGCCCGTGGCAGAAAAGCAGTCATGACCTTGCACAAGTCCGTCGCGATCCTGCGTGCGCTGGGAAGTGCTGCGGATGCCGGGTTGCAGGCGGGCCGGATCGCCAAGGCGACCGGCTACGATCGCGTCACCGTGCACCGGTTCCTGCGCAACCTCGGGGCCGAGGGCCTCATCGAGCGGGACGAATCCCGTTGCTACCACCTCGGCCCGCAGGCGTGGCTGCTGGGCATGGCGGCGAGCCGGCGATTTGACCTGACCGCGATTGCCGGGCCTTCGTTGGATCGCATCGAGGCCGAGACGCAAGACACGATCTACCTCCTGCGCCGCGTTGGCGATGACGTGCTCTGCGTCGGGCGGCGCGACGGCACCTACCCGATCAAGTCGCTGGTCATGGAAGTCGGCAAGTCGTACCCGCTGGGCGTTGGGGGCGGCGGGCTCGCGGTGCTAGCGGCGTTGGAAGATGCGGAGGTGAAGGAAGTGCTTTCCCGAGTGAAGACGCGGCTGGGGGGCTATCCCAAGGTCACGATCACGCGCATCGGGCAATTGCTCGCCGATACGAAAGAGCAGGGTTACGCGTTCTGGCCCGCGCTGATTTCGGAAGCCTTCGTGGTGGCGGTGCCGATCCTCGACCGGCAGAAGAAGCCGATCGGCGCGCTGAGCTGCGCCGCGATCAAGGAAAGGCTCGACCCGAAGCGCCGCGTCAAGGTCGTCGAATTGCTCGCGCGAGAAGCGCTTGCGATCCAGCGCCGGATGACGGTGGGGCGCGCAAACACGTAGGCCACCCTCGTCGCCGCGACCGACCGTCACCCGCAAGGCGGGCGGCGCCTGCCGATTCTCAATAGCCAAGCAAGACCTTGCGCGGGTGCTTCAGGTGGCCGCCGATCGGATTCGGTGCCGCCGGGCAAGACACCCACTATGCGTGTCGTGCCAGGCTGCGCGCCGCCGCATCGATTTCCTGCTTCATCTTCGACCATGTCCCCGACTCGTCCGAATCCGGTCGATACCCGGTTGCGGCATTCACGATTCTGTCGATCACGGCCCCGGGGTCGTCAACCCGGCAACTGTCCCGCCCGAAAGAGGTGAGCGCCTCGCGCGTCGGCCAGGTCTTCTGCCGGGCCAGCGAGAGTGCGGGCAGGTCTGCGGGCAAGTACATCGTTGTACAGACGATGTCATAGATCGGTGAGAGCCGACAGTCGTCGGATTCCGGGTGGGTATACAGCAAGCCGAAGTTCTTCAGGTGGGCGTCGCCGTTTCTCACGGCCACGCTGAGCACGAGGGAAGAGAAGAATTCGCCTAGTGATTGCCGGCTGAATGCGGGCGAAGCGTTCTGGCGGATCGCCAGGGCTATGTTCTCGTAGGACCCCTCGTACTTGCGGTCATTCACCTTGCCCTGAAGCGACACCATGTCCTCGAATCCAAGGAAACTCCCGGGTTCCCTTCCGGTGTCGAAGCGCTCGATCGCGAGCCGCTTCCTGTCATCCGACAGCCAGAACTCCGGGACCGGCAGTTGCAGGTTGCGCGCAATCGACAGGCAGTGAAATTCGTTTTCGGTCAGGTGCGGATAGTCGCTGCCGCTGACCTTGATGATGAGGCTCCTGCCGCGCAGGGTGGATTTTTCCCCGATGCTCGACTTGGCAGGCCGGGTGGGCACGTCCGTCTCCAGGTCGTCCTGCGCTTCGAGCATTACCTTCGGCTGGATGCCCGCGATCCCGGAGGCGATCAGGTACCGGTCGCAAAGGTATTCAAAAAGATCCTTTGATGCGGTGTCAGCGAGAATTTCCTTGAGGCTTTCGATGCCGCCGTTCCCCGGGGCCGTGTCACGCGATCGGCTGAGGCGGATTCGGCCAATGGCGTCCGCGCCGGAGAGGGCGAGAAGGGCCATGTCGTCGACGCGCAGCGTCTTGGAGAATTTTTCGACGATGCGGTCCTTCAGGAATCCTTCCGGCAGAAAGGTCTGGAAGACGGGGAGCATAGGCGTCGTCTTGTAGGACTCGGTGCGAATGGGCATGGTCAGAGAAATGCTGCGCTTAGCGTCCTCGCCCGAAACGACGTCGGACGCGTAGCTGAACACATGCAGGCTTTCTTTTGCGAGCAGGCCGGCGTAGCCCTGCGGCGTGCCAACGTGGAGCGTTCCCACGCGCGGGGCGCCCGATGCAGTCCTATTCGTTGCCATACAGGTCGTCCAGTTCCTCGAGCGAAGGGCGGTGCTTCGATACGGTCTTCAGGCCCAAGCCCAGTGCGTCGAGCGCGCGCAGCAGCGTATCCAGTTTGGAGCCTCGGTCACCCGACTCCAGGCGCTGGTAGGTGCGAAGGGGTATCCCCGCCCTGCGCGCCGCGTCGGCCTGTGTAAGGCTTTGGGCAAGGCGGGCCACCTTGATTTCTGCGACAGTGTCTTGACTAGACATACGCCAAATATGGCTATTTTATGTTTATAAGTCAATAAAAACGCCATATTTGACGTGTATTCAATGCCAAATCTCGGCCTGGATCGCAGGCCGCAGCGGTTCGGCGCGTCCCGGCGCACGGGGCATTGAAATTCCTTACCTTGAATATCCCGCTATTTGTACGGGATATTCAAGGACTATCGGATTGACTCCGGATGCGGCCGGGTCCTCTCGGCGCCCTGCGCATCAGGCGTTGCGGGCGCGCCTTTCCATCGGCAGCAGCGCGTGGTAGATGAAAACATGCACGGGCGTCGCTACGCCGGTCTGGAGGCCGAAGCGCACCACGGCGCCGTTCCAGGCGTCCAGCTCCGAGGGCTTGCCGGCCATGAGGTCGCGCATCATCGACGCGGTGGCCTCAACAGGCAGCGCGTCGTAGAAGGCCCACAACTCCGCCTTGAAACCATCGGCGATCGTGTATCCGAGTGCGCGTCCGACGGCGATGCCCTCGTCCATCGCGCGATCGACGAGCGCGTGTGTTTCGGGCATCTGGCGGATCACCCCGATCGGGCTGCGGGCGAGGGCGCCGAGCCCGGCCCAGGAACTCACTGTGAGGAGTTTTTTCCAAAGCGCTGAGCGGATGTCGGTGCTCGCATGGGCTTCGGCGCCCGCGCCGGCGAATGCGGCGCGCAAAGCTTCGATACGCGCCGACAGACCGCCGCCGAGCTCGCCGATCTCCACATAGGCGCCGGGATTGAAGTGACGGATCACGCCCGGCGCTTCGATCAGGCTGAAAACCTTGGACAGGCCGCCGACGACGCGCTCGGCGCCGAGTACGGCCGCCAGGTTGTCGGGCGCATCGACGCCGTTCAGAAACGGCACCACCATGGTTCCTGCACCGAGCAGCGGGCGCATTGCGCGGGCCACCTCCGGCACCTGCCAGGTCTTCACCGCAACGATCACTACGTCGACTTCGCCGATCTCGGCCGGATCGCTGGTCGCGGTGGGGGAAGGCAGATGCAGGTCGCCAAGCGGGCTCAGTATCTTGAGCCCGTTGGAGCGAATCGCTTCCAGATGCGCGCCGCGCGCGATGAAGCCCACCTCATGACCCGCTTGCGCAAGGCGCGCCCCGTAATAGGCGCCCAGTCCGCCTGACCCATAGATCGCAAATCGCATGTGTTTCCCCCCCCGTGGCCTACCCGAGGTTACGTTTGAACAGCGCGAACAGCCGCTCCCAGTGACGCTCGGCGGCCGGTTTGTCGAAGATGCCCTCGCGCAACGGGAAGGCGAAGCCGTGTTCAGTGCCCGGATACCACTCGACGCGCGAGCGCAGGCCCGGGATGCCTTCGAGGTGCGCTTCCAGCTGGTCGATCATTTCCTTGGGCGCGTACTTGTCGGTCTCGGCGCAGCCGAAGTAAAGCTCGCCCCTGGCCTTCTCGGCGAGGCGGTGCGGGGAGTCGGCCTGGTCGGTCACGAGGCGCACGCCGTAGATCGACGCTCCGCATTTGACGCGATCCGGATAACGCCCCGCTGCCGCCACCACGTACTGCCCGCTCATGCAGTAGCCCACGGCGCCCACCGTGCCGGCCTTGGCGTCCTTCTGTTTGTCCACGAAGTCGAGCATCGCCTGCGTGTCGTGCATCACCAGGTCGATCGTCAGGTGCTCCATCAGTGCGAACATCTTCTTGAAGCCTTCCTCGTCGCGCACCATCGTGAACTCCCGCGTCTTGCGGTAGTACATGTTCGGCAGCACCACGTAGTAGCCCGTCGTGGCGATGCGCCGTGCCATGTCGTGCAGCTCCTCCCTCTTGCCGGGGGCGTCCATGTAGAAGATCACCACCGGGAAGGGGCCGCCTTCTTCGGGATGCGTGATGAAGGTGTTCATCGCGCCGTCGGGGGTGGGGAGGTCGAGGTGGTGTTCGATCATGGCGGGGGCCGCAGTGCGATATTGGCGCTGAATCGGTTGGTTCGTTCGCGGGTCATTGCTTGCCGATATTGAGCTGCTTGACCACTTTCCTGACGAGGTCGCGTTCGCTTGCGAGCATCTTTTGGGTCGCCGCAGGGCCCTGAAAATCGACCACCATTCCCGCGTTCTCCACCGCGGCGACGACGCCGGGGTCTTTCATGGTCTTGTCGAGCGCGCCGGCTAACTTGTCCACGACCGCTGCGGGCGTGCCGGTCGGGGCGGCAAGCAGCATCCAAAGGTTGATGGTGGCCTCGGGCAGTCCTTTCTCCGTCGCCGTAGGAACATCCGGATAGGAGGCGATGCGCCGTGGAGAGGTGGTAAAGAGCGCCTTGACGTCGCCTGATTTGATCATCGGTCCGAGCGAACTGAAACCGCCGGAGGCCAGTTGCACATGCCCGCCGAGGATCGCGTTCTTGACCGGTCCGGTTCCCTGGAAAGGCACATGGGTGATTTCGGCGCCGACGGACATCTTGAGGATTTCCACCGCAAATGATGACAGCGTGCCCACGCCGGCCGAGCCGTAGCTGAGCTTGCCCGGATTCTTTTTGGCGTAGCTCACCATTTCTTCGTATGTCTTGAAAGGAGCGTCGGCGCGCGAGGTGACGGTACCGAAGTCGGCCATCGTGCTCGCGATCGCGACGAAATCGGCGTAGCGGTCCTTAACATCATTGGGCTGCATGGCCGGAAGGATCGTCAACACGGTGTTGGTGGGATAAAACAGCGTATAGCCGTCCGGGCTGGCTTTGGCGGTGGCATCGGCTGCGATCGCGCCGCCCAGGCCCGGCCGATTGACGGCCAGGACCGGGACGCCAAGCAGGGTGGAAAGCACCGGGCTGATGATTCTTGCCGCGGTGTCGTTCGGGCCTCCGGGGGGAAAAGGGACCACGAGTTCGATGCGCCTGTTCGGGTAGTCGCTTTGCGCGCCTGCGGGGCCGCCGAGGACTGCGGCGAGTGCGAAGAAGAAAAAACGTAGCGGGATGCGTTTGAGCATGTCGAAATCCAAAGAGGTGACGGATCGGAGAAAACTGCCTTGTACGGACGGGATGGGTGCAAGCGGCCCCCGCCGACGAAATACTCTAGCGTGAAAAGGCGCTGTCGTAATACTTTTCCGGCGCAGGCGGCGGGTCTCCGATCAAACCCGCTTCGACGCGCAAGGCCAGTGCCGTGCGGATTCCGGAGACGTCAATGGCCGCGTCCGGATACAAGCCGTCTCGCGGATCGGCAAGCGCGTCGAAAGTCGGTTCGGCAAGTTTCGCCTCGAGCCCGAAATCGTCGGCCAGATGCGCGATCGCCGCCGCCCGGTTTGCGGGTTCCAACATCCACGCCAGGCTTTCCCGGTAGGCACGCACATAGGCCGACACGAGCTCGCCGTGCTTGCGCGCAAACGTGCGCGTGGTCACTCCGCAGGAGGCCTGGTAGCGGGGCAGATAATCGTGCACGCGGGCAAGTGCCGTGTGGCCCAGGTTTGCGAGCTCGACGCTAAACGGCGGGGTCACCAGCGCCGCATCGATCCTGCCTTCGCGCAAGGCCGCCGCACGCAGTTGGTGGCCGCCGCTGGCCACGGTCTCGTACTGTTCCCGCGCAAGACCCATGGTCTGCAGGATCTTGTGCGCAACCAGCGCGAAACCGGACGCCGGGTCGTCGACCCCGAGGCGGCCCCCGGCGAGTTGGCGGGCCTCGGTGATTCCCGGCCGCGCCATCAGCGTCAGGATTCCCGCGTGCAGCCCCATGAACATGAACAGATCTGCACCGCGCCGCTCGACTTCGTAGATCACATCGTCGGCTGCAATCACGCCGATGTCGCGCTCCCCGCCGAGCAAGGCCTCGGAGACCATCTGCGAGCCCCGGGTGTACGCGATATCGAGCGCCAGGTCGTGCCTCGCGAATACGCCGCGCGCAACTCCCAGGGTGACCGGCAGGTTATACGCGGCGCGAAAAAGAATCACCCTGAGTCTTTGCATGTCAGTCGGCCTTCGTTTGTGACTGGTACCACTCCAGGATCTGCTCGCCGTTCCAGTGCAGAACGCCGGGCATTTTGGCGATGCGGGCGTAGACCTCCTCGAGGTACTTGATCCGGAACGGCTGTCCGCTGATGTACGGGTGGATCGCGATCGCGAGGATCTTCGGCCGCTCTGCCCCCTCTTCGTAATAGCGCTCGAAGGTGTCGATGACCTTGCGCGTAAAGTACGCAGCTTCGTGGTGCTGCACGATCATCATCGGGATGTCGTTGTTCTCCACCGAGTAGGGCAGCGTGACCAGCGGCCCGTTGGCAGTCTGGATCGTGGTCGGCTCGTCGTCGTAGACCCAGTCGCCGATGTACTTGATGCCGGCCGCGGCGAGCAGTTCGGGCGTCTCGAAAGTCTGCGTGAGGCCGGGTCCGAGCCAGCCCACCGGGCGCTTGCCGGTGAATTTTTCGAGCGTGTCGAGCGACCGCTCGATCATCGCCTGCTGGTTTTCCTCCTTGTGGATCGGCCCCTGCTCGAAGCTGTGGCCCATGAACTCCCAGCCGGCGTCTTTGCAGGCCTGCGCCACGCGCGGGTAATCGAGGCACACGCGCGCGTTGATCGACAGCGTGGGGCGGATGCCGAGCCGGTCGTAGAGCGACTTGAAGCGCCAGAAGCCCACGCGCATGCCGTACTCGTGCCAGCTCCAGTTCGGCACATCGGGAATGAGCACCGCGCCGGTGGGCGCCGGCAGCACCTGGCGCGCCATCGGCTTGGCGATGTCCCAGACCTCGAGGTTGACGATGGTCCAGACGACGACGCGCGCGCCGCCGGGCAGCTTGAGCGGGGGGCGATCGACGATGGCGGAGAACGGGATACGCTCGCGTGGCTGCATGGAAACTCCTTGCGGTTCGGTTTTAATTCAGGACTTTAGTATCTTGAGTGCCCCGTGGATATTGGCTCTCATGTCAGTTCGTGGATTAGTACCGGTACATTTCAGGCGGCAGTCCGGGCCTTCTTCGTGTCCTGGATTGCCCGCCAGACGCGCTCGCTTGTGGCCGGCATCTCCATCTGCTTCACACCAAGCGGGGCCAGCGCGTCGAGGATCGCATTCATCACGGCCGCCAGCGCGCCGACGGTGCCAGCCTCGCCCGCGCCCTTGACGCCGAGCGGATTGCGTTTGGTCGGCACCGGGTTGCTACCGACCTCGAAGAAGCACAGGTCTGACGCACGCGGCATCGCATAGTCCATGAAGGACCCCGTGAGCAACTGGCCGGACTCCGGGTCGTAGACGACTTTTTCCATCAGCACCTGCCCGATCCCCTGCACGAGCCCGCCATGCACCTGCCCTTTGAGCGTCAACGGGTTGATGACAGTGCCCACATCGTCCACGACCGCATAGCTCGCCAGCTCGACCGTCCCGGTGTCCGGGTCGATCTCGACTTCGCAAACGTGGCAGCTGTTGGGAAAGGTCTCGGCCGCCGGCGTGAAGGTTCCGTTCTCGAACAGCCCCGGGTCGATATCGGCCGGAAGCTTGCCTTGCACGAACGAGGCCTGCGCGACCTCCCTTAGGCCGATGCCCCTGTCGGTGCCCGCGATCGTGAAGCGGCCCTCTGCAAAGGTGACATCACGCTCGCCGGCTTCGAGCAGGTGCGCCGCAATCCTGCGCCCCTTGGCGATGATCTTGTCGGCGGCCGAGGCCAGCGCGCTGCCGCCGATCGCGGCCGAGCGGCTGCCGAAAGTGCCGGTGCCGAAGGCGACCTGGTCGGTGTCGCCGTCGACGAAGCGGATGTCGCCGGGTTCAAGACCCAGCTTCTCGCAGGCGATCTGGGTGAAGGTGGTGGCGTGGCTCTGGCCCTGATCCTTGCTGCCCATGACGACGGTGGCGGTGCCGCCGGGCTCGAAGCGGATCTCGGCGTATTCCATGCCGGGGGCGCCGGCTCGTTCGATCGCATTGGCGATGCCGATCCCGCGAAGCTTGCCGCGCATCGAGGCGGCCTCGCGGCGCGCAGCAAATCCTGCATGGTCGCCGAGCGCCAGCGCCTGGTCGAGGTTCTGCTCGAACTCGCCGCAATCGTAGGTAAAGGTGAGCGCGGTCTTGTACGGCATTGCGGAGGACGGGAGCAGGTTTCTGCGCCGCAGCTCGATGCGGTCGAGACCCAGCTTGGCCGCCGCGTCGTCGATGAGCCGCTCGATCACGTAGATCGCCTCCGGCCGTCCGGCGCCGCGATAGGGCGCAATCGGGTTTGTGTTCGTGAACACGCCGCTTACCCGCACATGCGCCGCGGGAATCCCGTAGACGCCCACCAGGGAGCCGAGGTTGGAAAACGTCGGCAGGAGCTGGCGGTCGGTCGAGACGTAGGCGCCGAGGTTCGAAGTGTTGTGCACACGCAGCCCGATGAACCGGCCATCGGCATCCAACGCAAGCTCGGCCTCGCTCACGCAATCCCGGCCGTGCTCATCGGCCAGCAAGGTCTCGCTGCGATCGCACGCCCACTTGACCGGGCGGCCGAGCTTCTTCGCCAGCCACAGCACGAGTCGATGCTCTGTGTACGCCCAGCCCTTGGTCCCGAACGCGCCGCCGACGTTGTTCGACACGACGCGGATGCGGTGCTCGGGAATCTTGAAGACGTTGCGTGCGAGTCCTTCCCGGATGCGGTGCGGGTATTGCGAGTCGGCGTAGAGCGTGTAGCGGTCTTCGCCCGCATCGTAGGCACCTAGCGCTCCTCGCGGCTCCATGTACTGCGCATGGACGCGCGTGATTGTGTAAGTGCCTTTGACTACGTTCGCAGCCTTTGCGAAGGCGGCTTGCGTCGCGGCTTTGTTACCCACCTCGAACACGTTGCAGACGTTGTCCGGGCACTTGTCCCAGACCGCGGGGGCGCCTTCGCGCGCCGCCTGCGCCGTTGCCGTGACCGAAGGCCGGTCGGCGTAGTCGACCACCACCAGTTCAGCCGCGTCGCGCGCTTGCATCAGCGTTTCCGCAACGACCGCGACAACCGGGTCGCCCACATGCCGCACCCGGGCCTCGGCCAGGCCGCGATGCGACTTCGTGAACATCGGCGAGCCGTCCGGGCGATTGCGCTTCAACGTGACCGGGATCGTTCCCAGGCCGTCTTTGAGCAGATCGTCGTGCGTGTAGACGCCGATTACGCCGGGTGCCACAGCCGCCGCCGACAAATCGATCGAGCGGATGTCCGCGTGCGAATGCGGCGAACGCACGTACACAAGATAAGCCTGTCCCGGCAGGTTGATGTCGTTGATGTAGCGTCCCTGGCCGCGCAGAAGGCGCGGGTCCTCGAGGCGCGTGACGCTTTGCCCGATGCCGAACTGGCCCATTCAGTAGTCCCTTATGTCCCGGTGAATTCTACCTTCGGCTGCGAACGGGCGGCCGCCGGCAGCGGTGGCCGATGGTACCCTGTGACGCTTTCGCCGCAAGGGTCCAGCGACAATGTCTAGCGCATTGCAGGGCAAACCGATTCCACGCTGGGTGGGCATTGCGCTGCTGCTGTGCATTTCGGTGGTCTTCGGCAGCAACCACGTTGCCGCGCGCTTCGCCTTCGAGCACGGCGCGAACGTGATCACGGCGGTCGCATTCCGCGCTTCGTTTGCGCTCGTCTTCGTGTTCGTTCTGCTGGCAGCCAACCGGGTCTCGTTTGCGCTGCCGGGCGCCACGCGCAAGCACGGCATCTTCATCGGCCTGTTCCTGCTCATGCAGAGCTACTGCATCTTCTCGTCGGTGGCGCGCATCCCGGTGGCGCTCGCGCTGCTGGCGTTCAACACCTACCCGATCGTGATCGCGCTGACCGCGTGGTTCGTCGAGGGCGAGAGGCCGACGCTGCGCGCCATGATCGCAATGCCGGTTGCGCTGGTCGGCCTTGCGCTGGCGCTGGATGTCGGCGGATGGAGCGGCGTTGGCGCGACGAGTTTCTCGGGGCGCTGGGACGAAATCGGCGTCGGCGTGCTGTTTGCCACCGGCGCTTCGTTTTCCTTTGCCGCAGCGTTGTACCTGACCACGCGCTGGCTCAAGGACGTAGACGGGCGGCTGCGCACTTTTCTCGCGACCGGGACGATTGCCGTGGGCATGCTCGCGTTCGGGACCGTGACGAACGCTTTTGCGCTCCCGGAGGACACGACAGGCTGGGTCGCGCTCTTTCTCGTCGGCCTGTGCTACAGCGCAGCGATCACTTCGCTTTTCGTCGTGCTCCCGCGGATCGGAGCGGTCAACAACGCCGCCGCGCTCAATTTCGAGCCCGTGGCGGTGCTGATCATGGGCTGGATCCTGCTCGGCCAGACCATGGCGCCGCTGCAGATTTTCGGGGCCCTCATCGTGATTGGCGCGATCATCGCGCTCTCGACGGGGAAGAAATAGTCAGTCGGGGGTGAAGCAGACGACCTTGTTTCGCCCTGCGTGCTTGGCCTTGTACAGCGCGCGGTCGGCGCGGGCCACCAGCGCATCCATCGTGTGTCCGTCCTCCGGGTAACTCGCCACGCCAATGCTGACGGTGGAGGTCACGTTCTTGCCGTCGTAAACCAGCGGCTTGCCGGCCATCGCTTCACGGATTCTTTCGGCCACGTCGGCCGCGCCTTTTGAAGGCGTTTCCGGGAGCAGCACTACGAATTCGTCTCCGCCGTAGCGGGCCGGCACGTCGGTGTAGCGCAGTTCGGCCTGGATACGCTCGGCCAACTGGCGAATCAGCCAGTTCCCCGCCTCGTGCCCGTGAGTGTCGTTGACCTGCTTGAGGTTGTCCGAATCGACCATGAGCACGCTGATCGAGCGCTTGTAGCGGGTCGCCTGCCCGAACAGCCGGTCGGCCACGATAGCAAAGCCGCGCGTGTTGTAAAGGCTCGTGAGCTCGTCGGTTTCCGAGAGCAGCTTCGCCTTGTTGAGTCCGTAGCGGATGTCAGCCGAAAACATCGTCGTGACATAGGCCACCAGCAGCACCGGCGCGAGCTGCGCGGCCAATGCCCAGACGCCGCGCAACGTGAACAGGGTCTGCGCCGGGTCGGCATCACCGAGCAGCACATGGCAGGCCGCGATCAGCAGCACCTCGATGAAGGTCGTCAACTTGCCCAGCGTGAGCGCGCTGGTGATGACCGCGAGCATGTAGGTGTTCAGCAGCGGGCTCGCGAGCTTGCCCGTGAACCAAAGCGACCAGGTGATGAACACGATCATCGCCCAAGTCTCGATCGCGATCTTCCAGCGCGTTTCCTTCTTGTAGAAATTCGCGTAGCGGAACGACATCACGAACGCGGCGTAGAAAAGCACCGCGGCGGTGATCGCTATTTCGTTTTCCTTGGCCGGGCTGCCGAACGCGAGGTAGAGCAGCACGAGGATCAACAGCAGCCACTCGATCTCGGCGACGGTGCGCGAGATGCCGCGCAGCTCCTCGAGCTCGATGCTCAGGGGCTTGTCACGCGCTTGCTGCTAGAGCACCTGTTCCATTAGCCGGAGCATTTTTTTCGGGTTTCGGCAAGTCTATCCCAGCGGCGCGCCGGCGGCTCAGGCCTCTCCCCAGACTGCGCGTGCCGTCGCCACGACGTGACGCATTTTGGCCTCCTGGTCGGCGGGTGTGACCTGGTTGCCGTGGTCGGTGCTCGAAAAGCCGCACTGCGGCGAAAGGCACAGGCGCTCGAGCGGCACGTAGTGTGACGCCTCGTCGATGCGCGTCTTGAGGTCTTCCATGGGCTCGAGCGCCGCGAGCTTGCTCGAGACGATGCCGAGCACGATGACCTTGCCCTCGGGCACGAACCGCAGGGGGCTGAATCCGCCGGAGCGCGCGTCGTCGTACTCGAGGAAGTAGCCGTCCACGGCGAGTTCCTGGAACAGGGCCTTGGCCACCGGCTCGTAGCCGCCTTCGGCCGCCCAGGCGCTCTGGAAGTTGCCGCGGCACAGGTGGATGCAGACCTGCATGGAGGACGGGCGCTCCGCGATGCAGGCGTTGATCAGCCGGGCGTAGCGCCGCGGCAGTTCGTCCGGGTCGTCGCCGCGCTGGCGTGCGCCTTCGCGCATTTTTGGGTCGCACAGGTAGGCGAGGTTGGTGTCGTCCAGTTGCAGGTAGGTGCAGCCGGCCTCGGCCAGCGTCTTGATCTCCTCCCGGTAGCACATGGCGATGTCGGCGAAGAAGTCGTCCATGTCCGGGTAGGCCTCGCGCGAGATCGCGCCGCGCCCGCCGCGGAAATGCAGCATCGTGGGCGAGGGGATCGTGACCTTGGGCGTGCCCGTGGTGACCGACTTGAGGAACTTGAAGTCCTCGAGCTGGATCGGCTTCACGTGCCTGAGCTTGCCGGTGACATGGAGCACGGGCGGGGCGAAATTGACCTCGTTGGCCGCACCGCGGAACTTGATCGCCATGCCTTCGCGCACCTCGACGCCTTCGAGCTGCTCGAGGAAGTCGATGTGGAAGAACGTGCGCCGGAACTCGCCGTCGGTGATGCCGTGCAGGCCCCAGTCCTCCTGCAATTTCACCACTTCGCGGATCGTCTTGTCCTCGACCGCGCGCAGGGCCGCAGCGTCTATCTCGCCTTTCTTGCGGCGAGCGCGCGCCTCCTGGAGTTCCTTGGGACGCAGGAAGCTCCCGACGTGGTCCGCGCGGAACGGCGGCTTGGTGCGCTGGGTCATTGTGTATAGTCTCCGGTCGGGAATTCGAATCGAACCGGCATTTTATGCGAGCCCTCCTTGTTTTGCTGACCCTGATTGCCGCGAGCGGGCAGGTTTTTGCACAGTACCCCGCCAAGCCGATCCGCCTCGTGCTGGGTTTCGCGCCGGGCGGTGCGGCGGACGCGGTCTCGCGCGCAATCGGCGACCCGCTCGGGCGTCTTCTGGGTCAGCCCGTCATCATCGATAACCGTCCCGGCAACGGATCGAGCCTTGCGGCCGAGCTGGTGGCCAAAGCGCCGGCCGACGGTTACACGATGCTGATCGCGAGCCCGTCCAGCCAGTCGGTCAATCCGGCGATGAACAAGGACCTGGGTTACGTGCCGGAGCGCGATTTCGCGCCGATCACCAAGGTGACCAGTTCCCCGTTGGTGGTCGCGGTGCATCCCTCGGTTCCGGCCAGGAGCATTCCGGAGTTGATCGCGCATGCGAAGAGGTCACCCGGAAAACTGAATTTCGGTTCATCGGGGAACGGCTCCGCGCCGCACCTGGGCGCGGTGCTGTTCTCGCGCGTTGCAGGGGTGGAGATGGTGCACGTGCCCTACAAGGGCGGCGGCCCGGCGGTGCAGGCGCTGCTCGCCGGGGATGTGCAGGTCGCGTTCGCCACGCCGCCTTCGGTGCTGCCGCTGGTGACAGCGGGGCGCCTGCGGGGCCTGGCGGTCACCACCCGGCAAGCGTCATCGTCGGTGCCGGGACTGCCCGGCATGGAAGAAGCCGGATTGCCGGGCTACGACCTCACGTTCTGGTACGGGTTCTTCGTGCCGGTGGCCACGCCGCAGGAGGTGATCCGCAAATTGTTCACTGCGACCACGCAGGTGCTGCAGCGCGCCGACGTCAAATCCATTCTTGCCAAGGAAGGCACCGATGTGGTCGGTTCCAAGTCGCCCGAGGACTTCGCGGCTTTCCTGCGCGAGGATGCAAAGCTCTGGCAGCAGCTCGTGAAGGATACGGGCGCGAAGGTGGACTAGGCCTGATGCGCCAGTTCGCCCTCATCGGGTATGGCGCCATCACCGAGGAACTGGTGCGCTGCATTGAGCGGGGCGGCGAATTGGAAATGCTGCTCGCGGTGTTGGTGCGGCCGCAACGCATCGAGGAAGCTCGCGCCAGGGCAGCCGGCCGATTCACCATCGTCGATAGCCTTGAAGAACTGATCGAACTCGCGCCTGCGATCGTGGCGGAGTGCGCAGGCCATGGGGCGATGCGCCAGTATGGTCCGGATCTCCTCGCCGGTGGCATCGATGTGCTGTGCTCCTCGGTCGGGGCGCTAGCCGATCGGGGGTTCGCGGCACAAGTTGCAAAGGCGTCTGCCGATGGCGGCGGCCGCCTTTGGATACCCTCCGGCGCAGTGGCCGGCATCGACGGTTTGCTCGCGGCCCGCACCGCGGGGTTGCGTGAAGTGACCTACACCTCGATCAAGGCGCCAGCGGCGTGGGACGGCACGCCGGGTGAGTGCCTGCTCGTCGGGGCCGCCCGGGAGGTGCGCACGGCTTTCTTCGAGGGCAGCGCGCGCGAGGCCGCCACGCAGTACCCGCAGAACGCGAACGTCGGCGCCACGGTGTCACTCGCCGGACTGGGCCTGGACCAGACCAGGGTAAGGCTGGTGTCGGATCCCTCGGCCACCGGACCGCTCGGCATCATCGAGGCCGAGGGCGAATTCGGCCACATGCGTTTGGAGATCCTTGCCTACGCGTCGCCGCGTAACCCGAAGACTTCGCTGTTGACGGCGCACAGCATATATGTCGCGTTGCGCGAGGGGATCTGCTTTGCTGCGGGGGCGGAGGGCGGCGGGCAGTCAGGCCGTTAGGCCGCAATATCGACGTCCTCGACCCGGCGTTCCGGCGACGGGATCACGATGGCGTAGCACATGTGAGCCTGACTTCGTCAGGTTCGGCCCTGTTTCGTCGAATCGCGGACGCTTCATCGCGATGTTCGCTTTGCGACCCATTCAACAAGCGCCTCGTTCATTCTCGTCTGCCAGCCTGTGCCGGTGGACTTGAAGTACTGAAGAACCTCTGTGCTATACCTGACACTGACCAACGTCTTTGTTGGCGTTGCCTGCGGACCGCGTTGGCCACGTCTGCGTTTCTCTGCGAGTGCGGTCCGCACAGCGGCGTACCCCCCCTTCTTTACAACAACCGCATTGGCCATCTTGGCTTCCTCCGCAGAGGTAAGCGGCCGATCTTTGCCGGGTGCAGCCGCAATGACGGCTTCCCATTGCGCGGGACTAGCTGGAAATCTCTTTCGCGTAGCGCCTGATTTCATGTTTCTCCGCCTTGCGAAGACTGATGATGTGCGGATCATCGCCTCGCTCCGTTTAGGTCATGTGCACGACGATGCCGTTGAGCCAGCCGAGCAGATTGATCCTTTGCTCACCATAGGCCTCGCGGTCATCCTCCCACGTGACGACTGGGGAAGCGAAGACGGCCTCGCAACCATCGAAATCCAGGCCGCGGGCCTTGATGTTGCGTAAGCGCTTCGGGTCATCCCAAGTCGGCATTATTTGATTGTAGCTACAATCAAACCGCCTGTGCAAATTTGTTTGTAGCTACGCCGGCCCGCGCAGCACGATCTTGCCCATGTGCCGGTTCCCTTCCATGTAGGCCTTGGCCGCGGGCAGGTCGCCGAACTCGAAGATCTTGTCGACGAAGGGTCGGATGCTGCCGTCTTCCAGGTGCGGCAGCACGTCGGCGATGAAAGCCGTGACGCTGGTGGCTTTCTGCTCCGCGGTGCGCAGCTTGTTCGACACGCCGAAAAGCTGCAGGCGCTTCATGTGCAGTGCCTGGATGTCGATCTTCGCCTCGAGCACGTTGTCGACATAGCCGACGATCGCCATGCGGCCTTCGAAAGCGAGCGCCTTGATGCATTCGGCGAAAACTGTGCCGCCGACGTTGTTGAGCGCAAGGTCGGCGCCGTGGCCGTCGGTGGCTTTCATGACCGCGTCGCAGAAATCGGCCGCGCGCGTGTGGATGCCGACATCGAGGCCGAGCGCCTTCAACTTCATGAGCTTTTCGGCCGAGCCCGAGGTGCCGATCACTTTCGCGCCGATGGCCTTGGCCAGTTGCAGCGCGGCCACGCCGACGCCGGCGGAGATGCCGGTCACCAGCATCCATTCGTCCTTTTTCAGTTTGCCCTGGCCGATGACCATGTCGTGCGCGGTCATGAATGCGAGCGGCGCGGCCGCGGCTTCCTCCCACGAAAGGTGCGGGGGCATGCGGATGACTTCGCGGCCGCTCATGACGGCATAGCCGGAGAACGCCCCGGCGCAGCGTCCCATGACCTTGTCGCCGACCTTGTAGCCGGGCACGCCGGGGCCATGCTGCACCACTTCGCCGGAGACTTCCATGCCGACGGGCTTGGGCGGGGACCCCGGCTTGTGCAGGCCGTGGCCAGCGATGAATTCGCCGCGGTTCAGGCTGGCTGCGTGCACTTTGACAAGAACCTGATTCGGACCCGGCTCGGGGATGGGCGCCTCGGCCATCGCGACCTCCATGCGGTCGCCCTCGGTGTGGATAGTCCAGGTCTTCATGGTCTTCGGAATAGATGCGTCAGTCATTGGCCTTGATCCCCAGTTCGCCGATCAGCAGCCGCCACTTGGCGAGATCAGACTTGATGAATTGCGTGAATTGGTCCGGCGTCATGCCGGTGGGTTCCAGCCCCTGGTCGCGCAGCCACTTCTGCATCTCGGGTTGGTTGAGGAAAGAATTGATGTCGGCCGAAATCTTTTCCACCACGGGCTTGGGCGTGCCGGCCGGCGCGAAGATGCCAAACCAGGCGCCGCCGTTCAGCTTCGGCACGCCAAGCTCCGGAAAGGTCGGCACCTCCGGCAGCGCCTTCGAGCGGCTGGAGCCTACCAGCGCAATCGCGCGTACCTTGCCGGCCTTGATCTGCGGCAGGGCGGTGCCGATCGAATTGAACCCGACGTCGATCTGGCCGCCGAGGAGATCGGTGAGGATCAGCGCCTCGCCCTTGTAGGGCACGTGGGTCATCTCCACGCCCATCGCGCGCTTCACCGACTCGCCATAGATGTGAAACGACGAGCCGTTGCCGAACGAACCGTAGCTGAGCCGCCGGGTCTTCGCCGCGGCGATCACCTCGGCGAAGGTCTTCCACGGCGAATCGGCGCGCACCTCCATGATCACCTCGGCGAGCATCGTCTGGGTGACCGGGGCGAAGTCTTTCTCCGGGTCGTAGGGCGCGTTCGGGAACAGGATCGGCGCCTGCACGTACGAGGTGAACGTGGACAGGAGCGTGTAGCCGTCGGCCGGCTGTTTGGCGACGTACTCGGTGCCGATCATCGCGGTCGCGCCGGGCTTGTTCTCGACCACCACCGGCACGCCCCATTTCTGGGAGAGGCGTTCGGCGAGGTAGCGCGTGTAGCGGTCCGGGCTGCTCGCGGGGGGGCTGGGCATCACGAACTTGACCGGCTTCGAGGGCCACGCCTGCGCGTGGGCCAAGCCGCAGGCCGCGAGCCACGACGCGGCGACGAAAGCGATCGCCCTCATCTAGGCCACCGCCAGCTCGGACCGGGTGAAATGCGGCATCACCTCGGCAGCGAAGAGGTCGACCGAGCGTTGCGATTCCGCGTACGAAAGGTCGCCGAACGCGAAGCGGCACAGCAGGTAGCTCACGCCGCTCTGCGCGATCTCGGATTCGAGCAGGCGCCGCACTGTGGCCGGCGACCCCACCGCCGCGAGCCCCGCCTTGTACACAAGGTCGAAATCCTCCGGGAAGGCGGCGAAGATCGGCGCCGAATCGTGCCTTTTCCAAAGGAACATGAAGCTCGCCCACCAGCGCGCATAGGCGCGCTTCGCGATGGCCAGGGCCTCGGCATCGGTGGGCGCGATGACCACGTGGCGCGTGGTGCCCACCAGCGGCATCTTGTCCGCGGCCGGGCCGGCCGCGGCCCATTCGGCGCGATAGCGGTCGGTGATCTCGCGCACGCGCGCGAGCGGCCCGTTGACCACCGCGTTGACGTTGTTCCTCACACACCAGGCCACCCCGTCGACATTGCCGACGCCGTACCACAGCGGCGGATGGGGCTTTTGAACCGGATGCATCATGATCGGCACGCCGCGGAAATTGAAATGCGTTCCTTCGTGCGTGAGCGATTCCGAGGAGAACGCCTTCATGACGACCGCGTAGGCCTCGTGGTAGATCTCCTGCGACTCCTTTGCATCGACCCCGTAGTACCCCAGCTCGAACGGCGAGATGCCACGGCCCACGCCGACCTGGAAGCGCCCGCCGCTCATGTGGTCGAGCATGCAGATCTCTTCGGCCAGGCGCAGTGGGTGGTACAGGGCCAGCGTGTACACCAGCGGCCCGAACAGGATCTTCTTCGTGCGCTGCGCGATCGCCGAATGCAGCACCGAGGGCGAAGGGCACATGCCCAGCGGCGTCGCGTGGTGCTCTGCCGTGTGGTAGCAGTGCAGTCCGATGCGCTCGTAGGACTCGATGAGGCGCAGCCGGTCTTCGTAGAACTCGCCCAGCGGCCGGCCGCTGGAGTCGAGGTGGTCAAATACGCCGAATTTCATGGCGTTCCCTTGTCGCCGAATTTTATTCCCGAATGGTACTTCACAAGCCGCGGTACGATGATGGCCGATCCGCAGAAGGTACAAGAAGGAGATCCCCTGAAATGAAAGCCATCACCTTCCCCGGCGACCGCCGGCTCGACATCATCGACCTACCCGATCCCACCCCCGGCCCCGGCGAAGTGGTGCTCGAAATCAAGGCCTCCGGGATGTGCGGCAGCGATCTGAAGTTCTACCGTGCGATCGGCGGGCCAGCGTCACTCGGCTTCAAGGCCGCGGCCGGGCCGGTCGTGGCCGGGCACGAACCGTGCGGCGTCGTAGCCGCCGTCGGTCCGGGCGTGGACCGCAACCAGGCCGCCGTCGGCCAGCGCGTGATGCAACACCACTATCGCGGCTGCGGCGTTTGCCCGCAGTGCTCCACCGGATGGATGCAACTTTGCGACGAGGGCGTCAAGGAAGTCTATGGCGTCACGGGTCATGGCGCGCACGCGAAGTACATGAAGTGTCCGGCGCGCACGCTCGTGCCGCTGCCGGATGCGTTGTCGTTCGAGACCGGTGCGGCGATCTCGTGCGGCACCGGCACCGCCTGGGGGGCGCTGCAGCGCCTGGGTCTGATGGCGCAACACACGATAGCGATCTTCGGCCAGGGGCCGGTGGGCTTGTCGGCCACCCAGCTGGCCTCGGCGATGGGCGCGCGCGTGATCGCCCTCGATATCAGCGCCGAACGGCTTGCGCGCGCAAAGGAATTGGGCGCGCATGAAACGATCAATCCGTCGGTCGCCGACGACGTCGTGGCTGCGATCAAGGAACTGACGCAAGGCCTGGGCGCGCACTTGTCGCTCGATGCCTCATCGTCACCGGAAGCGCGTGCGCAGGCGGTGCGCTGTGTGCGCACTTGGGGCAAGGCTTGCTATGTCGGCGAAGGAGGCGGCGTGTCGCTCGATGTCAGTCCCGACCTGCTGCGCCGCCAGGTCACGCTGATCGGCTCGTGGACGTTTTCTACGGTGGGGCAGGCCGATTGCGCGCGGTTCGTGGCCGAGCGCGGGATCGACATCGACAAGTTGTTCACCCATCGCTGGCGCCTGGACCAGGCCAAGGAGGCCTATGAGTTGTTCGACAAGCAGGATTCCGGCAAGGGCGTGATCCTGCCTTCCTGATGCAGTGCCCGGCTGGCGCGGCCGCCGAGGCTGGCGCGCCAGCATCCGGGGCCATGATAGCCAAGGAGATCCGATGGGTGAGTCAAATGGGGTGCGTCCGAGCGCGATCCGGCAACGCGTACTCGCCGGCGAGATAGTGTCCGGTGCAATGATCTTCGAGTTCTTCGCACCCGGGATGCCGCAGGTGTTGAAAGCGGCCGGCTGCGAGTTCGCGTTATTTGACATGGAGCATGCGGGCCTGGGATTCGAGACGCTCAAAATGCTTGCGGCCGGCTGCCGCGGCATCGGCATCGATCCCCTGGTGCGCGTGCCGCGCAGCGAGTACCACTTCATGGCCAGGGCGCTCGACGTCGGCGCCTACGGGGTGATGGTGCCCATGGTCGAGAGCGCGGCGGAGGCGCGCCGCATCGTCGAAGCGACGCACTATCCTCCGCAGGGAAGGCGCGGAGCCGCGTTCGGCGTGGCGCAGGACGACTATACGGGCGGGGACGTCAAGGCCAAGCTGGCGGCGCTGAACGCCCGCACGCTGGTGATCGCCCAGATCGAATCCGAGCGTGGAATGGCGGAGCTCGAGGCGATTGCGGCGACGCCGGGCATCGATGTCCTCTGGCTCGGCCATTTCGACCTGACCAACTTCCTCGGGATCCCGGGAGAGTTCGAGTCGCCGAAGTATCTTGATTCGGTGCGCGAGATCGTCGCCACCGCGCGCCGCCATGGCAAAGGCCTGGGCTTCATGGCGGCCGACGCCGGCTGGGCCATGCGTTACCGCGAGTTCGGTTTCAACCTGTTCGCAGCCGGCCTGGACTCGTCCCTGTTGCAGTCGGCAATCCGCGCCACCCTCGCACCGCTGCGGGAGCGCGGCTGATGGCCCGCTTCAGGCTCGGAATCATGCGCGACGTGCTGAACTCCGCCGGCGAGCCGACTTTCGGCACGGCAGCGCTGGAGGTCCTCAAAGGCAATCCGGAACTGGAGTGGGAATACACCCCGGAAACCGCGGCCGAGATCCCGCAGGAGTTCGCCGCGCGTTACGACGGCTTGTACGTGAACTCGGCGCGCGTCTCGGCAGCAAGCGTTTCGCGAGGGGACTGCCGCGTGCGCATCGTCGCGCGCCACGGCATCGGATTCGATTCGGTCGACGTTGCCGCGTTGACCGCGAAAGGCATCGTGTTGACCAATACTCCGGTTGCGGTCCGCCGCCCCGTCGCGGTCGCCACGCTCACGTTGCTGTTTGCGCTCGCCGGCAGGCTGTTCGCCAAGGACCGCATAACGCGCGTGGGGCGTTGGACACAACGCAACGACCTGATGGGTACCGGCCTTGTGGGACGCACGCTCGGCATCGTCGGCGCCGGCGGCATCGGCAAGGAACTTCTCAGGGTCTCGGCGCCGTTCGGCCTGCGCCGCATCGTCGCCGACCCCTACGCAAGCGAGGACCGGTTGCGTGAACTGGACGCGGCCCTGGTGCCGCTGGATGCGCTGATGCGCGAATCGGATTTCGTCGTCGCCGCCTGCCTCCTGAACGAGGAGACGCGCCATTTGATCGGCGCTCCGCAGTTCGCGCTCATGAAGCCGAGCGCCTATTTCATCAACGTGGCGCGCGGTCCCGTCGTCGACGAACCGGCGCTCATCGATGCGCTTCGCGCCGGGAAAATCGCGGGCGCGGGGTTGGACGTATTCGAGCAGGAGCCGGTGGACCCGGCCAATCCCCTGCTCGGGATGGACAACGTGATCGTCACGCCGCACGCGTTGTGCTGGACCGACGAGTGCTTTCATGCCATCGCCACGGAGGGGTTGGGGAGCGTGGTCGATTTTTCCCTGGGCCGGCGTCCGGCGAACGTCGTGAATCCGCAGGCTTGGCCGCCCGATTGAAAATTCAAAGCGGCGCCTCCTCCATGAGCGCGATCTGCTCGCGCAGTTCCAGGATGCGATCCTGCCAGTAGCGCTGGGTATTGAACCAGGGGAAGGCCGCGGGGAAAGCCGGGTCGTCCCAGCGCCGCGCAATCCACGCCGAGTAGTGCACCAGCCGCAGCGTGCGCAGCGCTTCCACCAAGTGGCGCTCACTGTCGTCGAATTCGGCAAAGTCCTCGTAGCCGCGCAGTACGTGGCTGAACTGCGCGCGCATGGTCTCGCGGTCGCCGGATAGCAGCATCCACAGGTCCTGGATCGCCGGGCCCATGCGGGCATCGTCGAAGTCGACGAAGTGGGGGCCGGATTGCGTGAGTCCCTTCGAAGCTGAATTGCCGCCACGATCTTCGATCCACAGCACGTTGCCGCTGTGGCAGTCGCCGTGCAGGCGAAGCTCCGCGAAGTCGCCGGCGCGCTCGTAGCACTGTTCGACGCTGTCGAGGGCGTGTTCGACGACGCTGGTCCACGCATCGACGAGATCGGCGGGCACGAGTCCGTTGTCGATCAGGTAGTCGCGCGGCTCGTCACCAAAGGTCCCGATATCGAGGGACGGCCGCTCGATGAACGGCTTGAGGGCGCCCACGGCATGAATGCGCCCGAGAAATCGCCCCATCCATTCGAGCGTGTCGGGCAATTCCAGTTCCGGCGCGCGGCCGCCGCAGCGCGGGTAGACCGCGATCCGGTAGCCGCCGTTCTCCTGCAGGGTCGAACCGTTGGTGAGAGTGACCGGCGCGACGACCGGCACCTCGCGTTCGGCCAGTTCGAGGACGAACGCGTGCTCCTCGAGGATCTGGGCGTCGGTCCAGCGGCCGGGACGGTAGAACTTGGCCACGCGCATTTCGCCGTCGTCGCTGCCGAACTGGTAAACGCGGTTCTCGTAGCTGTTCAGCGTCTGCAGCCGCCCGTCGGGCGCGAGGCCCGCGGCTTCGAGCGAGTCGAGCACCGCATCGGGCGTGAGGCCGGCGTACGGAGCCTTCGTTTCAGGAACTATGTCACGCATTGGCCGATTCTACGGACTACGGGCCACGAGAGTTGAAATGAAACGAGATGCTACGAGATGCTACGAAGGGTAAGAGTTGCAAAAGTCGATGACTTGCACGGCGGGCAGGACTTCAATGGGTCATCAACTTCCGGATCCGAAGGACACCGCCATGAGCACAATCGCAATGTTCGACCTCCTCTTCGTCGCCGTGGTACTCGGCGCCGTCCTGTACTGGATCTTCATCGCGCCGGTGCGCGCAAGGAAGCGCCGCCTCGCGGAAGTGAGCGGACGGGTCGGGCATTTCCAGTCCTGGGATCCCGGCATCGGCGCCAAAAAGCGCGACCGATAGTCGGCCGCGCGGCTACTCCGGCTTGTAGCCCGACTCGCGGATCACCTTGGCGTACTTGGCCATGTCGGCCGCCAGGGTCGCGGCGAGTTCTTCCGGCGTGCTGCCGATGGGTTCCGCGCCTTGCCCCAGCAGGCGCTCTTTCACGTCGGAGATTTTCAGGATGCGCACCGTCTCCGACGACACGCGGTTGACGATGTCCCTGGGCGTCCCGGCCGGCGCGAACAGCGCGAGCCACGAAATCGACTGGTAGCCCGGCAGGCCCGCTTCCGCAATCGTCGGCAGCTCCGGCAGCGCCACCGAGCGGCGGTTGTTGGTCACCGCAAGCGCCCGCACTTTGCCGGCCTTCACGAACTGGATCGTCTCGAGTACCGTCGCGAACGAAAGCGGCACCTGCCCCGCGATCAGGTCGGCCACCGCGGGCGCGCCGCCTTTGTACGGGATATGCACCATGTCCACGCCGGCCATGCTCTTGAAGAGCTCGGCCGCCACATGCATCGATCCGCCTGCGCCGGAGGTCGAGAAGTTGAGCTTGCCCGGTTGGCTCCGGGCAAGCGCGATGAGTTCCTTCACCGAATTCGCTGGCACGGAAGGGTGCACGAGCAGCAGCAACGGCAGGTCGGCCACCATCGACACCGGCGCGAAATCCTTGACCGGGTCGTAGGCCAGCTTCTTGTACAGGCTCACGTTGATCGCGTGCGTGCCGATGTTGCCCATCATGAACGTGTAGCCGTCGGGTGGCGACTTGGCGGTGTATTCGGTGCCGACGATGCCTGCGGCGCCCGGCTTGTTCTCGACCACGAAGGATTGGCTGAAGGCTTCCTGCAGCTTTTGCGCGACGATGCGAGTGCCGATGTCGGTGCCGCCCCCGGGCGGAAAGGGCACCACGATGCGCACCGGCTTCGCGGGCCATGTCTGCGCCAGGGCGACGGGTGCGGCCGCGATGAGCGAAAGTGCGATGAGGATGGCCTTCAGCATCTGGATTCTCCCGGGTTGCCGGTTCACACGCAGTAGATATCGAGCATCGTCGGGATGCAGTCGTTGGCCAGGATGACTTTCTTCGCGCGGATTCCCAGGCCTTCCTTGCGGCGCGCGAGGCGATGCGTGGTCCGCCCGAAGAAAACATGCTGGGTCTTCGCGCGCGTGTCGTACACATGCACGTTGAAGCTCGATTTCACGCTGGCGAGGCCCGAGCCGTCGTCCGGCATCAGGATCACGTTGCCGACCATGTGCGCGGTGCGCCGCAGGGGCGTCGAAGCCACCGAGCGCCCGGAGCGGATGCGTTGCACGCGATCTTCGAGCCCGGAGCGGCTGGCGTAGTAGATCATCGACAGTTCCTTCATCGGGTCGGCGGTCGGCTCGGTTTCGGACTTCCACGCGGGCATCCAGAACTCCGCGTTTTCCTCGTACAGCGCGAGCCACCCGTCCCAGTCCTGCTCATCGAGCAGCATGGCTTCGAGGTTCAGAAGCGCGGCGGCCTCGGCGAGGTCCACCTTCATGATCGCGCGATCCCGCGCTTGAGCAGTTCCAGCCACGCCCGGTAATTGGCGTGGAAGATCGTTTCGTCGCCCATGCGGTAGCCGCCGACCGAGGAGTAGTCCGGCTTGATGCCCAGTTCGTCCGCTTCCGTGTTGCCGCCGGCCTTCATCGCGCCGATTCCCCGCGCATAGCCTTGCTGCCAGTCGAGGGTATGCGCTTCATCGCCGCGCTGGCAGGCTTCGTAGGCGCTGGTGTCGTCCGGCGTGGCGAAACCGGTCGGGTTGAAAAAGTCCTCGTACTGGCGCAGGCGCTTGATGCGCGCCTGCGCCGACTCGCCCTTGGGCGCCACGCAGTACGCGAGCATCTCGGTGCGATCGACCGCTAGCGGCCGGATGATGCGCAGCTGCATCGATGCGTTCTCCGCGAACTGCACGTTCGGGAAAAGCGTGAGGTTGCGCACATACATCATCCACTTGGCAAGAGTCTTGCCGACCCGCTTCTCGAGCTCGGGCAACATCGGGTAGAGCGGGCGCGCCTCGACGGCCGGGTTGTCGCCCCACATGAGCACATGGCCGTGAGGGAACGCGAACGAGCCGCGCCGCGAGGCCGCCTGCGCACCGATGTCTTCGTAGATGGAGCCGGCGGTAGTGGAGGAACTTGCGGCTGCTCGCGCCGTGCGCCTTTTTTCGAGCACGCCGATGTAGGAGGTGTGCGTCGGGATGAAGTGATAGGTATCCGAGCTGTTCTCGAGCTGGAATTTCCAGTTGGCGTTGTAGGTGAAGCTCACCGCGCCGGGCACCAGTTCGATCCCGTCCGGTCCCTGGTCGACGACGAGGTCGATCCCGCGCCTGGCGTCGCCGAGGTATTCGTCCAGCGGCGGCACGTCGGCCGAGAGGCTCGCGAACAGCAGGCCGCGGTACGAATCGAATTTCGCCACCCTTGCAAGGTTGTGCTCCATCGCATCGAACGCCGGCGAATAGCTTCCCTGGCGCTGCGAGGTGATCGCAATGCAGCGTCCGCCGGTGTCGTAGGTCCATCCGTGATACGGGCACGAGTGGTGCGCGCCGTTGCCGGCGTTGGCGGCAAACACTATCGCGCCCTTGTGGCGGCAACTGTTGAGGAAACAGCCGAGCCGGCCTTCTGCATCGCGCATCACCACCACCGGCGCGCGGCCGATCGTGGTGGTGAGGTAATCGTTCGGGTTCGGCAACTGCGAATCGAGGCCGACGAAATTCCAGGTCGCCTCGAAGATGTGGCGCATCTCCAGCTCGAACACCGCGGGGTCGCGAAACGCATCGCGATGCACGCTGAACCAGCCGTCGGCAGGACGGTCGTCGATCAGGCGCTCGATGTACGCCAGGTCGGGCCGGGCGGTCTTCTTTTCAGGAGGGGTCGGCATGGCAGAGGCGCATGCTAACCGATCTTATTTGGGCCGGCTGGCCCGGATCGCTTCGATGACCGCGGCGCTGTCGACCCCCGTGCCGCGCTGCGCGAGCACCGCGGCGAGGAGGGCCGCGTTGACTTCCATCATCGGCAGGTTCTGGCCCAGGCGGTGCGCGGTCTCGATCATGAACTGCGCGTCTCTCAGGTTTTCCGGCACGAGGGTGTGCGCCACCGGCGATTGCGGCGAGTATTCGCGCCGGACCATCTTCTCGCCCTTGACCGACATCACCTGCGAAGCGGCCGGCGAGGCGCGCAGCACCTCGAGGAACTCTTGCGGCGCGAGGCCCAGGCGCTGCGCGAACACCAGCCCTTCGGCCAGGGCCGCCCGGTTGAGTTGCAACACCAGGTTGATCGCAAGCTGGGCCTTGGCCGCGTTGCCGGGCGAGCCCATGTGGAAGCGGTTCGGGCAGATCGCCTCCAGCAGGCCCTGCACGGCTTCGATCGCTTCGGCGGAGCCGGCGGTGAGGCCCATGCCCTTGCCGGCCTCGATTTGCGCGCTGGTGCCCGAGATCGGGGTCTCGATCACCGTGATGCCGTAGCGCGACGCGCGCGCGGCGACGAATGCGATGCGGCGCGGCTCGACCGTCGTCGTGCAAAGCACGATCATTGGCCGCGCGGTGGTCTCGAGCTCCAGCACCACGGACTCGACCTGCATGGTGTCGTAGACGGCCAGCACGATGCGCGTGCAGCGCAGGCAGATCTCGTCGGCCGATTTCGCTATCTCGATGCCGGGAATCAGCACAGCCTTGTCCGGGTCGGTGTCGAACGCGAGCACCTTGAACCCCGCGCCGACCAGGCGGTGTGCCAGAGCGCCGCCCATCATGCCCAGGCCGATCAGGCCGACGGGTTCATCTGCGGGTGCGGCGATTGGGCTCATCAGCCCAGTGTAGCCGCACATTCGAAATGCGGGCAAGGCTGTATGATCCTCGCGCTTTTGCGCAGCACCGCAACAAACCACTCCGGAGATGTCCGCCATGCAAGGCCAGACCATCGTTCTCGGCACCGCCACTCCGGGCGGCGGTTTTCCGCTCTACGGCGGCGCCTTCGCCGAGGCAGTCAATGCAGCCGACGCGTCGCTCGTCGTCGAACCCCGCAATACCAAGGGCAGCACCGAGAATGTCCCTTTGCTGCAGTCCGGCGCGCTGGACATCGCCCTCGTGCAGGGGGAGGTCGCCAACCCGGCGCTGGCCGAGCCGGGCAGCGGGCTGCGCATCGTCGCGGCGATGTACTCCTCGCCCGGGATGTTCGTCACGAAAGGCGACGGCCCGTACCGGTCGATCGTCGACCTCGTGGGGCGGGCGGTGGCTTTCGGCGCCAAGGGTTCGGGCCTCACGATTCTGGGCCGCACCGTGATCGACGGCCTCGGCCTGGACGCCGACCGCGATTTCAAGGCCGTGTACCTCGACAAGGCCGGCGACGGCCCGCTGATGGTGGCCGATGGCCGCGTGGCGGCCCTGTGGGGCGCCGGGATCGGCTGGCCGGGGTTTACCTCGGTGGCCGCGAGCCCCCCGGGTGCGCGATTCATCGTCCCCGATGCTGCGGAGATCGCGCGTATCCTCGCCAGGCATCCCTTCCTGAAGCCGTTGACCGCGGCGGCCGGCAGCTACCCGGGCCAGGACGCGCCGATCCAATCGGTCGGGTCATGGAGCTACGTGCTTGCGCGCCCGGGATTCGATGCCCAACTGGCCTACCGCCTCGCCCGAGCGTTGCACAGCGCCGAAGCGGCGTTGGCGCAAAAGCTGGAACAGGCGCGGGAAACCAAGGTCGAAAACACGTACAAGGCGGCGCCGCGCACCGACCTGATCCATGCGGGCGTGCTGCGCTACCTTACCGAAATCGGCATCGCTCGCCCCTGAGTTCAGGCCGCGCCGGTCTTCGGGATGAACTTCAGCGCCACGCCGTTGTTGCAGTAGCGCTGCCCCGTCGGCGGCGGCCCGTCGGTGAACAAATGGCCGTGATGCCCGCCGCAGCGCGCGCAATGGTATTCGGTGCGCGGCAGGACCAGCTTGAAATCGCGGCTGGTGCCGAAAGCGCCGGGGATCGTGGTGAAGAAGCTCGGCCAGCCGGTGCCGCTTTCGTACTTCATCGCCGAAGTGAAGAGCGGCAACCCGCAGCCTGCGCATGCGAATACGCCGGGGCGCTTCTCGGCGTTCAGCGCGCTGGTGCCCGCGCGCTCGGTGCCATCCTCGCGCAACACCGAATAGGCCTGCGGCGAGAGGCGCTTTTTCCACTCGTCTTTCGGCAACTCGAGCTTTTCGGTCGCGGCCGGCACTTTGGTGCCTTCGGCCAGCAGGGTCTTCCAGTTGTTCTGCAGGTCTTCCACGGAGGCGGCTCCTTTCTTCGTGGCGGATTGTGCGTGCGCGTGCTGCGGGAGCCATCCCGCGAACGGCGCTGCGCCCAGCGCTTTGATCAATGTGCGGCGGTTCATCTGCGGCTCCTTGGTTTGGTGTTCAGCCGTTGGTCGCGGGGGCATGCGTTAAACTTACACCATGAGCACCGCGGACGACAGGCCCGACGATACGCTGGTCGAAGTCAAGGACCTGCACTTTTCTTATGGCCCCAACGCCATCTTCCGCGGCCTGTCGCTCAAGGTCCCGCGCGGCAAGCTGGTGGCGGTGCTGGGTTCGTCGGGCAGCGGCAAGTCCACCTTGTTGAAGCTCATCGGCGGACAGATCAAGCCCTCGGCAGGCCAAGTGCGCGTGGGCGGCCAGGTGGTGCACGAACTGGACACCGCGGCGCTCTACGCGCTGCGCCTCAAGATGGGCATGATGTTCCAGATCAGCGGCCTGTTCAGCGACCTCTCGGTGTACGAGAACATCGCCTTCCCGCTGCGCGAGCACACCGACCTGCCGGAAGAACTCATCCGCCGCATCGTGCTCATGAAACTGCACGCGGTGGGCCTGCGCGGGGCGAGCCGGCTGATGCCGGGCGACCTGTCCGGCGGCATGGCGCGCCGCGTGGCGCTGGCGCGCGCGATCGCGGCCGAACCGATGCTCGCGATGTACGACGAACCCTTCGCGGGCCTCGACCCGATCTCGCTCAACGTGATCGCGCAGCTCATCCGCAGGCTGAACGATGCGCTCGGCACGACCTCGATCGTGGTTACCTACGATGTGAGCGAAACGCTCAAGCTCGTCGACTACATCTACGTGATCGCCGAAGGCAAGCTGGCCGGTGCCGGGACGCCGGCGGAACTGCTGGCCTCGGAAGACCCGTTCCTCAAGCAGTTCCTGCATGCGCTGCCCGACGGCCCGGTGAAGTTCGACCTGCCGGCGCCACCCATGGCCGTCGACCTGCGCCTGGCCGAACCGTCGCCGGCCCGGTAGACAACCGCAACGCCGCCTTCCGGAGGCCCCTTGAACAGCGTCTATGAATCTCCGCGCCTGTCGGACATCGATTCGGTGAACCCCGATGTCGCTGCAAAAGCCACCCGCATCGTCTTCAACACCGCGGACGGCACCGGCCACGTGAGCTGCGCCTTCGGCAACGAAGTGCTGCCGCAGTTGTTCCAGGCCCTGCTGGAGACCCGCCATCCCGGCATCCTGCGCCTGCTCGAAACGGCCAAAGCGCGCGGGCAATGATGGGCAGGAAAGGCGCGGCCCTGGCCGCGCTGAGCGTCACCCAGATCGCCTCGTGGGGGCCGTTGTACTACGCGTTCTCGGTCCTCATGAAACCGATGCAGGCCGAGCTCGGCTGGAGCCGCGACCTGCTGGTCGGCGGCCATTCGGTGGCTTTGTTGATGTGGGGCCTCGCAGCCTACCCGGCCGGCAAGCTGATCGACCGGTACGGCGGCCGGCTGATGATGTCGGCGGGCTCGGTCCTCGCAACGGTTTCATTCGCGCTGCTCGCCACCGTGCATTCGGTTGTCGTGTACTACGCGGCCTGGGTCTGCGCGGGCGTTGCTATGGCGTTCTGCCTTTACGAGGCCGCTTTCACCGTGCTGACCGCCGTGTATCGCGAGCGCAGCCGCTGGGCGATCACCGTGCTCACGCTCGCCGGCGGCTTTGCCAGCACGGTGTTCTGGCCGGTCACGCAAATGCTCGTCGATGCGTCCGGCTGGCGCAATGCGTTGCTGGCGCTCGCTGCGGTCCAGTTCGCGCTGTGCCTGCCGCTGCACGCGTTTGCGTTGCCTGGTGCGGTCCCCAGGGCGCCGGCGCCGCCGGCGGTCGAGGGGAGGAAGGCGCCCGCCGGCCACGCGTGGTTGCGCTCGCCTGCGTTCTGGCTGCTCTTCGTCTCGTTTACCGCCAACTCCTTCGTCACCGCGGCCGTGTCGGTGCACGTGATCGCGCTGCTCGGTGAGCGGGGGCTCGCAGCCTCGGACGCGGTCTGGCTCGGCGCACTGATCGGGCCGATGCAGTTCAGCGGGCGCCTGATGGAGTTCATGTTCGGCAAGCGCCTGCCGGCGGCTGGCGTGGGCACGGTCACGGTTCTGCTGCTGCCGGCCTCGCTGATCCTGCTGATGGTGGCCGGGGCTTCGATCCCGGTGCTGCTCGGATTCGTGGTGCTGTACGGCGCGGGACTCGGTCTCTATACGATCGTGCGCGCCACCACGCCGGCCGAACTCTTCGGCCGCGACAACTTCGGCGCGCTGAACGGCGCGTTGGCCGCGCCTTCGCTCATCGCGCGCGCCGCCGGGCCGATCGGCGTCTCGCTCGTGGTGACGGCCTCCGGGAGTTATGCGGCTGCGCTTTGGATGCTGCTGGGAATCACGGCGGCAGGCGCGGTGAGCTACTGGTTGGCGATTGCGCGCAAGGCCTAGCAATCAGGGCGGTGACTGACCGTTGCAGCCTTCGGGTTCAACCGATTCAAATCTTGACGATACCCAAATCGATGAGACAGCGCGCGGTGTCCACGATGCTCTGCTCGATGGGCCGCGTGGCCCAGCCGAGCACGGCCTTGGCATGCGAGGCGTCCTGGTGACGTACCGAACCCAATTCGGGGACGACGGCTCTGGCCAAAGGGTTGAAGTGCGCCGCGACGCGCACCATCCAGTCCGGCACGTTCCGGGTGGTGACCTTTGCTGCCTCGGACCCGAGTTGGGCGCGCAGAATATCGGCCACTTCCCGTAGCTTGACGAAGCGGCCAGAGGCGATGAACCGCTCGCCGGCCATCCCGGGGGCTTTCAGCGCGCGAACGTGCAGGTCTGCGACGTCGCGCACGTCCACCACGCCGAAGCCGAAGTCCGGGCAGGCGCCCATCGATCCGTCGAGCAGCTTCCTCACGATCATGACCGATGCGGAATAGTCCCGGCTCCACACTGGCCCGAGCACGACCGAAGGGCAGATGCTGCAGTACTCTAGCTCGCCGCCTTCTGCCGCCACCCAGTCGCGCGCGGCGCGCTCGGCCACGGTCTTGCTTTGCACATAGGGCGAAATGCCGGGCTTGGACAGATCGGTCCAGTCGGCCTCGGTGAAAGTGTGCACGCCACGGCCGCGGCCGTAGGCGATGGCCGCCACGGAGGAGGTCATCACGAAACGCTTCACGCCGGCCGCCTTGGCCGCGCGCAAGGCGCGCAGGGCCCCGTCGCGCGCGGGCACGATCAGTTCGTCAGCGTCCTTGGGCACGCCCGCGGGCAACGGTGAGGCCACGTGTGCGACAAAGCCGCAGCCGGCCATGGCTTGCGTCCAGCCGGTGTCTGCGTTCAGGTCGGCCGCGAAGAACTTGACGCGGCTGTTGTCCACGGCCAGCAGTTCGCGCACGACGCCCTCCTTGGCCAGATCGCGCACGGTGGTGTGCACCATCCAGCCTTCAGCGACTAACTGGCGAATGAGGAATCCTGCGATGTAGCCGCTGCCGCCCGAGACCAATACGGTGTCCGTCATGACTGTGTTCCTTATAAAGGCAAAGACTGCTCAAGCGTCGCAATGGGCAGATACAAGCAAAGCGGATTGTCTACACAGGCGATAAATCCCAACTTCACGTAAAACGCTTTCGCCTTGTCGTGCTTGGCATCAACCACCACTGCATACAATCCCACTCGTTGCGAGAACTCCACCGCCACGCGCAAGGCGAAGGCCAACAATTCCTGACCGATGCCCTTGCCCTGATGACGTCTATCCGTCGCCAGTCGCCCGATGCGCAGCATGGGTGCGGGGTAACGCGACAATTTCAACCGGGAAGGTAACGAAGTCGTCGCAATTTGCGCGGCGCTTAGGGTGACATATCCGGTGACTTGGCCAAGCTTTCGACGGCGGCACGCAAGAGTGACGCACGTCATCAACGCTGACGGCATGCGGCCCTGGGAATAAGGGGGCAGTACGCGGCCAAAGGCAACCGCAGCGATGAGGGGAGCGGCGATCTTGCTTTGCTCAACATATTGAGTAAAATTACTCAACGTGATGAGCAAAATCCTGAAACCCCTCCAGCGCCCGTACGCGGCCACGCTGGCCAAACGCCTCGCCGAGCCGCGCCGGTTCATGCCGGTCGTGGCCGGGCCACGGCAGGTCGGCAAGTCCACTCTCGTCCACCAGGTCACCGAAAGGCTTGACGCCTCCGTGCGGTATGCGAGCGCCGACGAGCCCACGCTCCGGGGTGGCGACTGGATCGGCCAGCAGTGGGAGGCGGCGCGGCTGGAGGCGGCAGGCAGGGGTGGGGCGCTGCTCGTGCTCGACGAGATCCAGAAGATCCCGGCCTGGTCGGAGACGGTGAAGCGGCTGTGGGACGAGGACACGCGCGCAAAAAGGCCGCTCAAGGTGGTGGTGCTCGGATCGGCGCCGCTTTCGGGTGGTCGATCGACGAGTACGTTTTTCACGGCGGCTATCCCGGCGCCGCGCCGCTGATCGGCGAGCCCGCGCGCTGGACGCGGTACGTGGCCGACAGCCTGATCGAAACTTCCATCTCCCGTGATGTCCTGCTGCTCACGCGCGTTGACAAGCCGGCGCTCCTGCGGCGCCTGTTCGAACTCGCCTGCCGTTACTCCGGGCAGGTCCTGTCGTACACGAAGATGCTCGGCCAGCTGCAGGACGCGGGCAACACGACGACGCTTGCGCACTACCTGGAACTCCTCGCGGGCGCCGGCATGGTGTGCGGACTGCCGAAGTACGCGGGCGACGCCGCGCGCAGCCGCGGCTCCAGCCCCAAGCTGCAGGTGCTCAACACGGCGCTGATGGGCGCGACTTCGGGTCTCGCGCCGGATGCCGCACGCGCGGACCGCGAATTCTGGGGGCGCCTCGTGGAGTCCGCCGTAGGCGCGCACCTGGCCAATGCCGCGGCCACAGGACAGTGCAAGGTCTCATACTGGCGCGAGGGCAATCTTGAAGTGGACTTTGCCGTGCAGGCAGGGCGGCGGCTCATCGCCATCGAGGTCAAGAGCGGGCGCGCGCCGCGCGTGCATGCCGGCCTGTCGGCGTTCGCCGGATCGTTCAAGGTGCATCGTACGTTGATGGTGGGCGGCGACGGCGTGCCGCTCGAGGAATTTCTCCAACGGCCTGTCGAGCATTGGATCGGGCCTTGACGAAAAAAGCGGGATCAACTTGATATCGGGACAGGACACATGAAAAAAATCTTCTTGAGCTGCACAATCCTCATCGCAACGCTCGCCGCGTCGACCACGCACGCACAACCCTACCCAAACAAACCCATCAAGATCGTCGTCGGTTTCGCCCCGGGCGGCGGGACCGATTTCATTGCGCGCGTGATCGCCAAGAAACTCGGCGAGCGGTTGGGAACGCAGGTGGTCGTGGACAACCGGCCCGGGGCGGGAAGCACGCTTGGTGCCGAACTGGTCGTGAAGTCCCCGCCAGACGGCTACACCCTCCTGGTCAACGCGGCGAGCTACACCGTCAATCCTAGCGTCTATAAGCTCTCGTTCGACGCGATGAACGACATAACGCCCATCGTCCAGCTCTCGAAGGGGCCTTACGTGGTTGCGGTGACCCCGTCAGTTCCTGCGAACACACTCCAGGAACTCGTCGCGCTGGCGAAAGCCGATCCTGCGAAATTCGCCTACGCGTCCTCGGGCAATGGCAGCCATGTGCACGTGGCGACCGAATACTTCCTGCACACGGCCGGCCTCAAGATGATCCACGTTCCGTACAAGGGCACCGGCCCGGCACTGGCCGACACCGTCGCCGGGAACACGCAATTGATCTTCGGCAGCGTCGCGACGACGCTGCAGCACGTCAAGTCCGGGCGCCTCAGGGCGCTGGCGATGACCACGCCCAGGCGCATCGCCGCTGCGCCCGATGTCCCGACCGTGGCGGAGGCGGGTTATCCGACCTACGAAGTCACCAACTGGCACGGTCTGGTGGGTCCCAAGGGGCTCCCTGCAGAGATCGTCGAGCGCTTGAACAGAGAGGTGAACGAAGCGCTCAAGTCCGACGAGGTCAGGAAGATCCTCGCAAGCGACGGTCTCGAGCCCGCGGGCGGCTCCGCCGCTGAGTTCGCGCCCATCATCAGGAACGAGATCGCGCGCTGGCGCGAGGTCGCGAAGCAGGTCGGGCTGAAGGTGGAGTAGCGGCGCGCCGACAGCGGATTGTTTTTCACCTGCGGTGGAACGCGGCTCACGCCATCAATGAGCATTGCCATGCTTTTCTTCTACAGGCGTCAAATTTACACGCGTGTATTTTTGACACCTGTCAAAAAATCTTGTAGCTTGGCCGGATGCCAAAACGATCCCGCTATCTCGCGGCGCCGCTACGCGCCGATCTCAAGCGGAAAATGGTTTTCGTTGCCGGGCCTCGCCAGGTCGGCAAAACCACCCTGGCCTTGGGCTTGCCGTCCGCGCGCAAGGCCTACCTCAATTGGGACGCCGCTCCACACCGTGACCGGATCCTGCGAAGCGAATTGCCGGAAGGAAAATTGTGGATATTTGACGAAATTCACAAATACCGCCGCTGGCGTAATTTTCTTAAAGGCCTGTATGACGTCCGGCCGCGCGGCCAGCAGATTCTCGTCACCGGCAGTGGACGGCTCGACTTGTATCGCTACGGCGGCGACTCGCTGCAGGGGCGTTACCACATGTTGCGCCTGCATCCTCTATCGGTCGCGGAACTTGGCGCGCCGAACGCGGCGCGATTCCACGATTTGCTAAGACTCGGTGGCTTTCCGGAACCGTTTTTCAGCGGCAGCGAGACGCAAGCGCAGCGCTGGACGCGCGAATACCGGACCTTGCTGGTAAGAGAGGAGGTCGCCGCGCTGGAAAATGTGCAGGATCTAGATCTGCTCGAGCTGCTGATGTTGCGTCTGCCGGAACTGGTGGGTTCTCCGCTTTCGATCAACGCTTTGCGGGAGGACCTGCAGGTGGCCCACAAGACCCTGGTCAAATGGATTGCCGCGCTTGAGCGGTTGTACGCGGTTTTCCGCCTTTCCCCCTTTGGCGCACCCCGCATACGCGCGGTGAAGAAAGAGCAAAAACACTATCACATGGATTGGCACGCGGTACCCAATGAAGCCGCGCGCTTCGAGAACCTGGTGGCCTGCCATCTGCTTAAATGGGTGCATTACGAACAGGACGTGAATGGGCGCGACCTGGACTTGCGCTACTTCCGCGACATCGACAGGCGCGAGGTCGATTTTGTCGTTGTGGAAGGCCGCCAACCTATTTTGATGGTTGAATGCAAATGGAATGACGGGGAAGTTGACCGTAGCCTGCGTTACCTCAAGACGCGCTTTCCTCAATGCGACGCATGGCAGGTGTCCGCTGTGGGGACGAAGGATTACCAGACACCCGAGGGAATTCGCGTTTCGCCCGCGTACCGGCTGCTTGCCGGGCTGCGTTGACACTCGCATCGAGTCAATCCTGAAATCGGCGCGGCAGATGCCGTTTACTTCCTACTGCTCCGATCTTTGCCCGCCGCCGATGCCTCCCGCAACCGATTCGAGCAGCGCGTCCGGCGGCGAGGATTCATTCTTCTCATCGCCTGCGCGATGACGCGATTCATGAGCGTCGTTGATCCGGCATGTGGCGCTGCGCGGGCAAAACTGAGAGGTGCGAATGCCTGATTTGTATCCTTATTGTATAACATCAGGACATTTGTATCCCCTTCGGAGTACAATGCGTGCTTTTGGCGCGACCAGCTTAGCCATGAGCCAAGCCTCCCTTCCCTCCGAACTCGGTCGTCATGTACGGGCAGCACGCAAACTTAAGGGCTTGTCCATTCGCGCCGTCGCCGAAAAGCTCGGCTGCTCGCCAAGATTCGTCCACGAACTCGAGCATGGCAAGCCGACGGCAAGAATGGACAAGGTGATCCAGGCGCTTGCCGGGCTCGGAATGGAACTCGAGGTGCGTGGCATCCGCGGGGAAAGCGATCCGCAAGCGTCGCGACCCCGTTCGATCGAGCAGGTGCAAGCGCGTGCCCAGCAAGGCCTGTATGAAGAGCGGCTGGCTGGCGCGCACGCCCGTCTCGCTGCTTTGCTCGCCCTCGACCTGGTCGACCACGGGGACCTCGAGCGCGCTCGCGGGCAGGTTCGCAAGTGGGCGGAGGCCAGGATCTGCAGTCAGTGGTACGTCGACCAGTGGACCTCATTGCTCACGGGATCCGGTCCGCAGATCGCTTCGAACATCCTGGCGCTCGGCGGCGACGACGCCCGCGCGCTGTTCCAGAACACGCCGTTCGGGTTCCTCGTGCGCGATTACCTGCGCAGATGAATCTCCAACAGCTCGATCGCCTTTTCACCGAGGTCTCCGCCAGGCATCACGTGACCACGTTCGTCGTCATGGGCAGCCTTACGGTGCTTGCGCTGATCAATGAGCGGAACATCCCGGACGCGATGACGGTGTCCGCGGAGGTCGACGCCTATCCAGAGTCCGACCCCGGGCGCGCGTTCGAAATCGCCGGCGACTTCGGGCTCGGCAGCGCATTCGAGCAGGAGAACGGCTACTACTTCGACGCCGTCTCGCCCGCGCTCCCAACGCTTCCGCGCGACTGGGAAGGCCGCCTGATCCCGGTATCGCTGCCCGGCGGCACCATCGCCAAGTTCATCGAGCCTCATGACGCTGCGATCGCAAAGTATTCACGCGGGGCGCCCAAGGACATGCAATGGGTGCGTGCCGGGATCGACGCGGCGATCCTTTCGGTGCCGACGCTGGCGTATCGATTTCGGGAAACGGTTTTTGCCGACGACGCGGAGCGCGAAAGGGTACGTGAATCGATTGCCCGCGAGATGGCCCGGGCGGGGTTCGGGAGCGTTTGAGTCAGGCCGAGCGAGCGCTTTGCTGCGCCGGCGGATGACGATGCAGCACGACGCTGAACCGGCTGCCCGGTCCGGAGGGCGGCGGCCCGCAAACTGCTTGCCCGCCATGGCGCTGGGCAATCTGGCGCACCAGCGCGAGACCCAGTCCCGCGCCGCCGGCCTGGCTTGCGCCCGCTCGGCGAAGAAAGGGCTCGAACACCCGTTCCTGGTCCGCCTCAGGGATGCCGGGGCCATGGTCGCGCACGATGAACTCGATGCTTTCTCCCGCGCGCCTCACGGCCACCTCGATCGGCGGCGCGCCATGACGCTGCGCGTTCACGAGCAGGTTGCGGATCATGCGGCGCAAGAGCCGTGGGTCGCCGTGCAACGTGGCGGGCTCGCCGTTTAGCTCGGCGCCATCGACGCGCGAGCACTCCTCCGCGGCAAGTGCAAGCAGGTCCACGTCCTCGTCGGTGCCGATCCCGTTGGCGGTGTCGAGCCCGGCATCGAGGCGGCTCACCATTAGGATCCCCTCGATCAGCGCATCCAGTTCGGCGATATCGGTTTCGAGGTCCTTGCGGCGCTTGGGGTCGGCATCGCCTTGCGTGAGCTCGATGGCCATGCGGATGCGCGCAAGCGGCGTACGCAATTCATGCGAGGCATTGGCCAACAAGGCCTTGTGCGCATTCACAAGGTCCTCGATGCGCGCTGCGGCGCGGTTGAAGCTGCCGGCCAGGTCCGCCACTTCGTCTCGGCCCTCGACGCGCACGCGGGCCGCGAGGTCGCCCGCGCCCAGCGATTCCACGCCCTGTTGCAGCCGCTCCAAGCGCTTGGTCAGCGAGCGCACCACCGGAAATGCGCCCACGCCGACGGCCAGCACGATCAGCGCGAGGATGCCGAAAAATCCCATTCCCGGGCGCGTGCGCTCGCGCTGCAGGCGCGCGACCAGCCAGCGTTCGTCGGGAAGCTTGAGCACCCAGACCGGCGGCCCCGCCACGCGGTGCACCCAGCCGCTCGTTTCGCGCCCGGGCTCCGGCGCAGGCAGCGGTGTTCCGACGACGGCCAGCGGGCGCAGGGCGGCCGAGAACAAGGTCGCGTCCGCGCCAAGGTTCGCGGCCAGCTTTTCAAGCGCAGCCTGCTGCGCTGCCGCCTCCGAATCAACGCCCGGCAGGATGTTCTGCGCAAACGTCGCGGCCAGCGAAAAAGCCTGTCCCGCGGGACCGGAGTCGCCCATGTGGCGCCACATCATCCCCGCTGCGAACGCGAACACCGCGAGGCTCGCGAGGACCGCGAGGTAGATTCGCAAATAAAGCGGCAGGCGCATCAGTCCTGCGCCTTGGCGAACACGTAGCCCGCGCCACGGACGGTGACGATTCGGCGGGGCTTCTTCGGGTCGTCCTCGATTGCGGCACGGATGCGCGAGATGTGGACGTCGATCGAGCGGTCGAAGGCTTCCAGCGGCTCGCCCTTGACGAGGTCCATCAGCGTTTCGCGCGTGAGGACCCGGCCCGCATTGCGCGCGAGCGCGGTGAGCAGGGCGAACTGGTAGCCGGTCAGGGTCCTTTCGGCGCCGTCGAGGCGCACGTTGCGTGCGTCGGTGTCGATTTCAAGCTGCCCGAAGCGCAGCACGTGCGTCGCGGTAGCGGATTGCCCGCGCCTGAGGATCGCTTTCAGCCGTGCGAGCAGTTCGCGCGGCTCGAAGGGCTTGGGCAGGTAGTCGTCGGCGCCCATCTCGAGGCCGAGGATCCGGTCGGCCCCGTCGCCGCGTGCGGTCAGCATGAGCACCGGCGTGGACGACTTCGCGCGCAGTTCGCGACAAACGGCCAGCCCGTCCATGTCCGGCAGCATGAGGTCGAGCACCAGCGCATCGAAAGGCTCGCGCGCATGCAAGGCCAGCCCACTTCGCCCGGTGGCCGCAATCGTCACCCGAAACCCCGCCTGGCCGAGATATTCGGACACCATCTCGGCCAGGCGGGGATCGTCTTCGATGAGCAGGACGCGCTGGGTCATGCGCGCATTATCCCCGCCTTGCAGCAGACGTCGCGGCAGCGCCAGTCCGGCCAGGCTTATCAGCCGTGGCGCATTCCGCCGCGCATCCCCGGACCCATCTTCTCGAGACGCCGGGCAAGGTCCTTGCGTTGCGCTGGGGTGAGCACCTCGGCCACGTCGGCGAGCGCCTGGGAAAAGCGCTTGCTCGCCGTTTCGGCCATCTGGAGCTGTTGGGCGCGGAAGGATTCGATTGCCGCACGGTCGATGGTTTCGGCCGCAAGCAGGGCCGCGCCTTGTTTCCTCGCCTCGTGCATCTTCATGCGCAGCGGCATCAGGTCCCTGGCCGCCTGCTTCACGATCGGGTCGAGCTTCTGCTTCTGCGCGTCGGTCGCGTCGATCTCGACGTAGAAGTGCTTAAGGGTCCGCGCAAGAATAAATTAGCAGTTCTTGGCCTAATTCGGACAGATGAAGTCTGACCGCACCTAGCACCTATGCGCTAGAGATACATAGGGTAACGACATTGAGTGTGGGAGTTTGACGATGCGGGGTTTGAATGTCAGAATT